>JACMRF010000008.1 GCA_014376575.1 Undibacterium sp. | reverse complement strand
GGCTGACCGACATATTCAACCAGACCCTCGGATAAAATCGGATCATCATGAACGATAGGGCCGCAGTCATTGGTGCCGGGAATATCTTTGGCTGTGTAGACCGCAACCACGCCGGCAGAGCTCTTTACCGCATCGAGATTCATGGCCAGAATGTTGGCATGTGCCTTGGACGAGAGCCCCAAGGCTGCGTGCAAAGTACCGAATATTTCTGGCACATCATCGGTATAAGTCGCTTCACCTAACACGTGCAGAACGGCGGATTCGTGCGGGCGAGACAACCCAATTTCTGCCCAGTTTGAAGGTGTTTGTGTTGTCGGAGAAAGCGTGGTGTTAGTCGTCATGTTTTTCTCCTTCCTTTAGATATTGGCAAATGCATTTAACGATGTTGCTGACATCGGCGCATCAAGCCGAGTCTCCAGCCAAAAGCGACGCAAAAGGTTTTGCGCAGCTTTCATGCGATATTCGCTAGAGGCACGCATGTCACTTAGCGGAGTGTAATCTTGCGCGAGCATATTTATGGCGTTGATGAGCGCAGTTTCATCCCATATTTGGCCATTTAACGCGGCTTCGGCTTTGGGCGCACGTTTTGAGGTTGCCGCCATACCGCCAAAAGCAATATGCGCATTACGCACGATATTTCCATCCATGGTCACCGCAAAGGCTGCACACACAGCAGAAATATCCTGGTCGTAACGTTTGGCGAGTTTATAAGTGCGAAATTGGAGATTCTTTCGTGGCAATGGGATGCGCACGGCTTCGACGAATTCACCTGCTTGCAAATCTTTTTTCATGTAATCGAGATAGAAATTTTCTAGCAATAAGACGCGTTGACCATGTTCGCCACGCAAGACGATTTCTGCGCCAAGCGCGATCATCCATGGCGCGGAATCGCCGATCGGAGATCCATTCGCGACGCTGCCACCTAAAGTGCCGACGTTGCGTATCGGCAGGGAGGCAAAACGTTGCCACATTTCACCCAACTCATCTTTGTAATGGCGACAAATTGCTGCATAGGCGTCATTGAGTGAGACACTTGCGCCTATCTCGATCTTGCCGTCACGCTCAAAGATGGACTTAAGTTCTTTGACTTCACGTACATAAATAATGTCGCCAAGATCACGCATTTGTTTGGTGACCCACAGGCCGACATCGGTCGATCCGGAAAGAATGCTGGCATTCGGTTTGGCGGCGCGTACGTTAATTAATTGCGCCAAAGTGCGCGGCGCATAAAAACTTTGTTCATTGGCTTCGTATGTGAACATTTCTTGCCGCTGCAATTCCTGCAAGGCCGAAATAATCGGTGTCTTATCTAGGTTGATTTCAGGTAATTCACCCATGCGTTTTGCCGCATCAATAATCGGGCGGTAACCAGTGCAGCGGCATAAGTTTCCAGATAAGGTTTCATCGATTTCTTTACGGCAGGGCGGGGTGGTTTGTTTTTCATTTTTTAAATACAAGCTCCACAAAGACATCGTGAAACCGGGAGTGCAGAAACCACATTGAGATCCATGGCATTCCACCATCGCCTGTTGGACTGGATGTAAGTTGCCGTCTGGCTGTTTCAGATCTTCAATCGTAAATAGTGCCTTGCCATCTAAGGTGGGCATAAACTGTATGCAAGAATTGACGGATTTTAATTCAAGCTGACCATCTTTCATCTCACCGATCACCACCATGCAAGCGCCACAATCACCCTCAGCACAGCCCTCTTTGGTGCCAGTACAATGCCTATCCTCACGCAAATGCTGCAAGACAGTTTTTGTAGTTGCAACGTTATTTACTCGAAGGATTTTTCCTTGAAAATAAAATTGAATTGGCTCAGACATAAGTATTTCGCTTTAAATTTTTTTGTAGTGTGAGATTAGCACTCGTAATCATATCTATTATGCGTATAGTCTGATGCTGACTATGGATTCAAATATATAGTATCTGCACTCTTGCCGATTTTTCTCGGCTGCACCATCGGGTTGTTACGTAAAGCGTAAGCACGTAAATAACAAAATTTGAACATAAGTCAAAAATAAAAAATGATACTTTTTTTTGGGTTGCGTGAGTAACGTGGAGTTCAAATTCTAAGGACGAACGTTTTTTCCATATAAGCAGAAAAAGTGGATGTTGGTGCAGGTGAAAAATAAAATATGACTAATATTGAGCTACAAGAATTTTTGATGAAAACGCCGTTCACTGCATTGAGCTCAGTGAGCGGCGAAGTTTATGCCAACTGTGAAATTAAAGAATTAGAAATGATATTCAGCGCGAACCATAGGGGTTTGGGCTTTATATCCTTTGCCGCCGGTGGTGGCAGAGGTATTGCCGAATTTATTGTTCCAGTATTGGTATTCTAAACCAACGCGAAGTGTATTTTTTCCAGCACCAACAGCGCCGCTGACGTCAAACATCACCTGCATGTCAATATTAGTTTCTGCACCAGTCTCGTTACCGACTTCATCTTTGCCCTTTTTAGCGATAAAGTTTGCATAACCCTCAAAAGCAGCGATGCTACCTAGAGGAATGCCCCAGTTAGCGGTCAACATCACGTGTGTGTCGTAGCTGTATCGGCTCTTAACATTTGAAATTGGAGGAAAAGCGCCACTTGGCGCATTGCTTTCTCCTAACAACAGAATGCTCGTGTTGAGAAAGCCTGGCACATCCCACATGAGCGTTGGGCCAGCGACCAACATGCGCTTTCTTGAGTTGTAACCGACGTCGTTCTTCGTATTCCAATCAAAACCAAAAGTAGCACCTACTCCGCGTATCGGACCAAATTTAATGTCCGAGCCCTGTAACTTTCCGACGTCTAAGGTGTGTCGGTAAACCAGGTAGGCTTCTTGAGCACCAGCTGTTTGACCGAGTGACCCAGGATCATTACTGTCGGATTGAAGAAAGTCGACGTTAAAAAAATTGCTGCCATATTTATAACCACTAACATGCGTCAAACCAAAAATGTTTTTCTTGATGTCTGTCGAATTGAAAGGCTCGTTGAATGCGCTACCTGTCCTAAAGCTAATTGAAGTATCGCTCCAATCAGCCGCATGAGCTGTTGCACCAGAAATCAGTGCAACAGCTAAACACGATTGAAGGACTAAATTATTTTTATTCATGAACATAAAAATTCCTATCTAGGTAAAGGAGGTGAGAACTAAAGTAGCGGTCGATCTCCGTGATCGCCCATTCATCATGCAAGAACATCCATACAACGTCAGTTGAAAATATGTATAGTCAGTATATAAAAAAATCCATAGAGAGAGTTGCTTGCTGTTTTTAGCAATGAGATTGTCTAATATTAAATAGATTAATTTTGTTTTGGTTTTTTTCGTGATGATTAAATACAACAGTGCTACACACTTTACTGTTTATTATCTTTCAACTAAAAAATGAAGCGGCTATGTAAACAATATTTATGCAGATTGAATATACTCTTTTTAAGTATATCGATAGATGTATATTGCCCATCGATTTATCAATATATTATCAACCAAGCTTCTCCTGTAAGGTTGAAATACAAAAATAAGGATGACAAGACATGGACGCTCGATTAAGCCTTCGCGGCATAACAAAAAAATACCCCTCGGTGGTCGCCAACGATAGTATCGACTTAACTGTTTTGCCCGGTGAAATTCATGCAGTTCTTGGTGAAAATGGAGCGGGTAAATCCACCCTGATGAAGATTATTTATGGTTCAGTAAAGCCCGATGCAGGGCAGGTATGTTGGAATGGCAAAGAAGTGCACATCACAAACCCATCAGCAGCACGTCAGCTTGGTATTGCGATGGTGTTTCAGCATTTTTCCTTGTTCGATACGCTGACCGTGGTGGAGAATATTGCACTTGGTTTACCTAAGAATACCAAGTTAGACGAATTAGCAAAAAGAATCTCTGCAACGGCTAAAGAATATGGACTTGATTTGGAACCGCAACGTCATGTTCATACTTTATCCGTTGGCGAATGTCAGAGAATAGAAATTGTCAGAGCTTTGTTGGCTAAACCACAATTGCTAATACTTGACGAACCAACTTCAGTATTGACACCACAGGCGGTTGAGAAATTATTTGAGACGTTACGCAAACTTGCCGCTGAAGGTTGCAGTATTTTATACATAAGTCACAAGCTAGATGAAATTCGTACCTTGTGCCATACCTGTACCGTGATGCGTGGAGGGAAAATTACCGGAGTTTGTGATCCTAGGCAAGAAACCTCGTCGAGTCTCTCACGTTTGATGATAGGGGCAGAGCCGTCTGCGATTAAGCACGTTGTTCGTGAACCTGGCGAAATTTTGCTGTCGGTAAAAAATCTCAATCTACCAAAGAGTCACCCCTTCGCAACCGAATTGTCAGATATTTGTTTCGATTTGCGCGCTGGTGAAATAATTGGTGTTGCTGGTGTCTCTGGAAATGGGCAGCAAGAACTGCTTGCCGCCTTATCCGGCGAAGATGCCCGCGCAGCGCACGATTCAATTCTTTTGCAAGGCAATCCGGTTGGTCGGTTTGACCCCGGCAAACGACGGGCGCGTGGACTTGGCTTTGTGCCAGAGGAGCGTCTTGGCCGCGGTGCTGTGCCCGACATGTCACTGGCGGACAATATTCTCCTGTCGCTGCAGACGCCAGCAACAATCCGGTTTGGTATGGTGAGACACAAAGTGATCGCGCAAATGGCGGTTTCGATCATTGAACGTTTTAAAGTCAAGGCAGGTGGCCCACATTCTGTCGCGCGTAGTCTCTCGGGAGGAAATTTGCAAAAATATATTGTCGGCCGCGAGGTTGTGCGAGGCCCCAAAGTTCTTATTGTTGCGCAGCCAACCTGGGGAGTGGATGTTGGCGCAGCGGCACAAATTCGTGCTGAATTAGTTGCTTTGCGCGATGCCGGTTGTGCACTGTTAATTATTTCTGAAGAACTTGATGAGTTGTTTGAAGTTTCTGATCGCTTGGTGGTGATAGCAAAGGGTCGTTTGTCGCCATCAATCAAAACCTCAGACGCAACGATTGCTTTGATTGGTCAATGGATGAGCGGGCTTTGGGCCGACATCAGTAAGCAAAATCAGGAAAGCCAATCCCGGCGATTGCCCGCTCAAAAAGTGAAGGAGTCGATACATGCCTAAATTGGAGTTGCGAGCTAATCCATCAGTCATGATGTCATGGATGTCGCCAGTACTGGCATTGCTGTTGACAATACTTTGCGGCATCGTACTTTTTTTGGCTTTGGGAAAAAATCCTGGTACTGGTTTATCAGTATTTTTTATCGAGCCCTTAAAAGACCTACGTGGCTGGACAGAAGTTGGGATCAAACTTGCGCCATTGTTATTGATAGCAGTTGGGCTAGCTGTTTGCTATCGAGCCAATATATTTAATATCGGTGCGGAAGGGCAGTTGGTATTGGGCGCGATATGCGGCGGAGCAGCAGCGCTATTTTTTGACAAGGGTGATAACGGCGGATTTCTCATGATTACGGTCGTTCTCGTCGCTGGGATGTTGGGTGGAATGTTATGGGCAGGAATTGTCGCATGGTTACGAGATCAATTTAATGCTAATGAAATCTTGGTTTCATTGATGCTGGTTTACGTCGCGCAATTATTGTTGAGTTATTTAGTGTATGGCGCACTGATGGACCCAGAAGGGAATAATTTTCCACAATCAAAATTATTGTCCGATGGATTTTTATTGCCGATTGTTTTTGCAAATACTCGTTTGCATCTAGGCATCGTGTTTGCCATGGCAGTTTTTATTTTAGGGTGGATATTTTTGTCGAAAAGTTATGCCGGCTTCCGTTTGCGAGTTGGAGGGATGGCACCATTGGCTGCGCGTTACGCAGGATTTTCAGCGCGAAAATCGCTTTGGACTTCGATGATGATATGCGGTGCTTTGTCAGGCTTGGCGGGTGTCTGCGAAGTGATTGGTCCGATAGGTCAACTGACACCGTCGATCTCTCCGGGCTATGGTTTCGCAGCGATTATCGTTGCCTATGTCGGGCGGCTCCATCCTGTCGGTATTGTATTTTCTAGTTTCATTATGGCGCTTTTCTATATTGGAGGCGAGCTGTCACAATCGCGGCTGGGGATGCCCAGTGCAATTACCGGCGTTTTTCAAGGGATTCTTTTGTTTTCTTTACTCGCGTGTGACGTCTTGATCAACTACAAAATAAGTTGGAGAAAATAATGGATTCTTTAGCACCACTCATCGCAGGCTCTATTAATGCCGGTACTCCATTAATGCTGGCCGCACTTGGTCTTTTGATTAACGAAAAATCCGGTGTCGTGAACCTTGGTGCGGAAGGTATGATGCTCGTTGCCGCCATCATCGGTTTTGCCACCACAGTCCATACCGGGAGCGTGATACTTGGTTTTATTGCTGGTGCTTTAGCCGGTATGCTGTTGGCTGGTTTTTTTGCCTGGATGACGGTGTGGCTCGGTACCAATCAATACGCCACAGGGCTGGCACTCTCGTTATTTGGTGCTGGCGCATCAGCCTATATCGGTATTAAATTTGTAGGCAATAGTTTGAAAAATACCGCATCAGGCATCCCTTTACTTGAAGACATTCCTTTCCTCGGAACCGCTCTCTTTAAACAGCACCCAGTAGTGTATTTGTCATTGTTTTTGTGCGGTGCCATCATGTGGTTTTTGTATCATACCCGCGCTGGTTTAATCTTGCGTGCGGTAGGTGAATCGCCATCTTCAGCCCATTCTCTTGGCTATGATGTGCGCCGAATACGTCTGACTTCCTTGTTGTTTGGTGGTGCCTGTTGTGGCGCTGCGGGTGCGTTCTTATCCCTGGTCTACACACCATTATGGGTAGAAGGTATGGTCGCGGGGCGCGGTTGGATCGCATTGGCCTTAACTACTTTCGCGACGTGGCGTCCCGCACGTATTGTCATTGGTGCTTATCTGTTTGGCGGGGTCACAATACTTACTTTTCACGTGCAAGGTTTGGGTGTGCCAATTGCGTCCCAACTGCTTTCGATGCTGCCTTACGTTGCGACAATCGTTGTATTGGTTTTAATTTCACGAAACGCCAACTACATCAAATTAAATATGCCTGCGTCTTTAGGGAAAAATTTTCATCCAAATTGATTGGTAACGATATCCTCGGGGAAGGCGTAAATATGGATGATAACGCATTAAAAAATATGGATTTTTATGCCAAAGACGTTCAGGGTTCCATTCCAAAATGATGCGTCTGTGGATATGGTTGTTATATAGAAATTTGTATAAAAAATGATTCGTATATTGCCATACTAAATCCATATTTCGACGAGTTACGCTTCTTTGGGTTTTGTTGATTTGTTTGAAGTAAACAGCATGCTGCAGCAGAAATTTACGTTGTATTGTTCTATTTAATTGCAGTATTCATTGATTTAAGTTTCATTGCCATCGCGGACGGTGATCAAAGTGCAACGTGGTTCCCACACAGTGCATCTGAGATTTAAATCATTTAAGGGGAAGTTACTGATGAGGAAGTCCATGACTAAAAAATTGATACGCGGTGCTCTAGTTGCAGCAGTCTTACTGCCATCTATTGCCATTTCGCCCCTTACTGTTGCCGCAGATTCTGCGCCACTTAATGTAGGTTTTGTCTACGTTAGCCCAATTGGCGAAGCCGGTTGGACCACACAGCATGACGCTGCACGTAAAGAGTTGGAAAAAAATCTAGGAGCGAAAGTAACAACCAAATTTGTCGAAAGTGTTCCTGAGGGTGCCGATGCAGAACGTGTAATCCGTGATATGGCACAGCAAGGAAGTAAACTTATTTTTACAACTTCTTTCGGCTACATGAATCCGACATTAAAAGTGGCAAAACAATTCCCAGATGTTAAATTTGTACATCTTACTGGTTATAAAACAGCTGACAACGTTGCTGTTGCGAACGCTCGTTTCTATGAGGGCCGTTACCTGGCTGGTGTGCTCGCTGGAAAAATGAGCAAAACAAATGTTGGTGGCTATGTCGCTGCCTTTCCTATCCCAGAAGTGCTGCAAGGAATTAATGCATTTACCCGAGGGATGCGTAGTGTGAAGCCTACAGCAGAAGTTAAAGTTATTTGGGTTAATAGCTGGTTTGATCCAGGTAAAGAACGTGACGCTGCCCTCACTTTGATGGGGCAAGGCGCCGATGTAGTGACGAATCACACTGATTCAACCGCAGTCGTTCAAGCAGCGGAAGAAAAGGGGAAATACGCGATCGCTTATCATTCAGATATGAAAAAATTTGGACCAAAAGCACAACTTGCTGCAGTTACGCATCATTGGGGCGCTTACTACACTAAACAAGCTAAGGCGGTCATCGATGGCTCGTGGAAGTCTAGCAATGTCTGGGGTGGTATCAAAGATGGCATGGTTAAGTTAGAAAGCTATGGGCCGAGCGTACCAAATGACGTCAAGGCTTTTGTTCAAGGCAAGGAGAAAGAAATTGTTGCTGGCACATTGTCACCATTTATCGGTCCGGTCAAAGATAATGACGGTAAAGTTCGCCTCGAAAAAGGGCCAATGACAGACGAGGGTTTGAGTAAGATGGATTACTTCGTTGAGGGTGTTGCCGGTAAATTACCTGGCAAATAATTGATTCATTTTTATTTTTAAATTTGTTCTTCAAATAGGTTCGCGAATTCTGTAATAATTGCTTCGCGAACTTACTTTGATGTCAGTAACTTTTCGATTAGCTCACTATTGTTCCTATCCGCTTGTTTCTCGAAAAAGAAAGCACAATATGTTGCAAAATTTAACGATCAAATCTCGCCTAACTATTGTTATTGGCTTCCTTTCATTGTTATTGATCTGTATTGGGGGCGTTGGCATTTACAGCTTAGATCGTATTAACAACAGCTTAAAAAGCCTTTACCAGGATAGCGTTCTACCAGCTGGACGCTTGAACCTCGTGGCACGATCCATGGATACTACCCGTATCGCGGTCGCTGAATCCATGTACAGCTCGATGACTGCTGTCGCGAACGAGATCGATCAAATCGAAAAAAATATCGTTGAGGAAAATAAGATACTAGATAGCTATATGGCAAGTAATTTGTCTATTGAAGAGAGAAAACGTGCAAATATTTATGTGTCAAAACGTAAAGATTATTTTTTGCTAGGACTCAAGCCAACATTGACACAAGTACGTTTGGGTGATGTCGATAAGGGAACGGAAATGATGCGTGGTGTGATGCGGCAAGAATATTTAAAAACACAAAGCGCGTTAGATTCTATTTATCAATACCAAATAGATGCATCAAAAAAAGAATTCGAGTTTGGGCAAAATCTTTTTAATTTAGTAGTGAATGTATCTTTGGTATCAATTCTTGTCGGAATAGCCTTCTCCATTTTTATGGGCATGTGGTTGGCGCGCGGAGTTGGTCGTCCGTTGGCAAAAGCAGTGCGTGTTGCTGGCCGAATAGCAATAGGTGATTTGAGTCAAAATATTGTTGTACAGAGCCAAAATGAAATGGGCGATTTATTTCAAGCGCTCAAGGATATGAACGAAAGCCTCGGCAAAACGGTGAGTCAGGTTCGTCAAGGTAGCGAAACTATCGGTATCGCATCACGAGAGATTGCCGCTGGTAATGCAGATCTCTCTTCACGTACCGAATCACAGGCGGGGTCTCTGGAAGAAACAGCGAGTTCAATGGAAGAGTTGACTTCTATTGTGAAGAAAAATGCTGAGAGTTCAAGCGAGGCGAATCAATTGGCGCTAAATGCCTCTGGCATTGCGGCACAAGGAGGTGCCATTGTTTCAAGAGTGATCGATACCATGGGGTCGATTAAAGAAAGTTCTCGCCGCATTGTTGATATTATCGCAGTCATAGACGGCATAGCATTTCAAACAAATATTTTGGCGCTTAATGCCGCGGTAGAGGCGGCGCGTGCGGGTGAGCAAGGCCGTGGATTTGCCGTTGTTGCATCCGAGGTGCGTAACTTGGCGCAGCGCAGTGCGAGTGCTGCAAAAGAAATCAAGTCTTTAATTAGTGATTCGGTTGAAAAGGTTGATGCTGGCGGAAAATTGGTTGATCAGGCCGGACAAACAATGGGATTGATTGTGACATCAATTCAAGAATTAACAGATATCTTGACTGATATCACTGCCGCAAGTCAGGATCAAAGTGTTGGCATCGAAGAGGTTAACCGTGCGATTGGTCATATGGACGAGATGACTCAAAAGAATGCTGCACTGGTTGAACAAGCAGCAGCCGCGGCAGAAAGCATGGAAGAGCAGGCCCAAGCCTTAGTCCAGGCTGTGAGCGTTTTTCATTTAACCCAGAATTTTCATTAGGATTGGCAATGATGATGGATGCACTTGTCGAGGCAGTTTTGTTGTGAATGAGTCGCCAATAGCGAGCTATCGGCAACGAAGAAAAAAATGACTGAAAATGCGCCTTCAGCATATCAATAGCACCGCAGTACGCCTAATGAAAAATCTGGATTTAAGTGAGACTGAGCTGGCGGGAAGTTTGGCGCTGACTTAACATAGGTCAGAACGTAATTGTTCATTGGATATTCGCCAGACTCTAAGCGTGGCAAGACTTAAATAAAGTGGTTTCTGATATTTTTTTAACGACATTTTTTGACGGAAATTGTGTCGAAACTGACGGTTCTTTATGTCAAAACTCAGCTATCGTTGTATTGGTGAGTGTTTTTTGTGTAGCATTGTTGTTAGCCCAAATCAAATATTGATGGCTGAGTAAATTCTGGGGCTATATAAAAATGCAATGTCATTTTGACTAAGTGTAAATGTCGTTAAGCCAATAAAAGCAGACAAACTTCATTTCGCAACGAAATGAAGTTTGTCTGCTTTTTATTGTCAATCTAGATTATGTTACGATTTCCCAAACACTTCATTGAGCTGCTGAGTCACACGAATAAACGTCGTACGTTTGGTGAGTTCTTTGAGTTTATGTGCACCGACATAAGTGCACGCAGATCGCACTCCGCCTAATATGTCCAGCAAACTTGCCTCTACCGGGCCGCGATAAGGTAGAAGTACTTCTTTACCTTCCGATGCCCGATATTTGGCGACGCCGCCGGCATATTTGTCCATTGCTGCACGACTGCTCATGCCATAAAAACTCTTAAATTGTTGACCGTCGCGCTCAACGAGTTCTCCAGCGCACTCGTCATGCCCAGCCAACATCCCGCCAAGCATAATAAAATCTGCACCTGCGCCATAAGCTTTTGCCAGATCACCTGGTACAACGCAGCCACCATCGGCACAAATCTGTCCGCCTAAACCATGTGCTGCATCGGCACATTCGATAACCGCTGATAGCTGCGGATAACCAACACCGGTCATTTTGCGCGTCGTGCAGACCGAGCCTGGGCCTATGCCAACTTTGATAATGTCGGCACCCGCTAGGATTAATTCTTCGGTAATGTCGCCAGTCACGACATTACCGGCCATGATCGTGAGGTGGGGATAGCTGCCACGTACTTTTTTGACAAAATTAATGAAGCTTTCTGTGTAGCCATTGGCGACATCAATACAAACATACTCAATTGCATTTTGTACACGTGCCATCACCGCAGAAAACTTGTCAAAATCTGCTTGGGTAATTCCCATTGAATAAAATGCTGTAGATTTTTTTTGTAAATTTGAAAAATAACTGACCAAGACTTCTTCATCGTAATGCTTGTGTAATGCCACAGATAGATTGTGTTTTCCCATCGCGCTCGCCATTTCCATCGTGCCAGTAGAATCCATGTTGGCCGCGATGATAGGAATGCCGTGGTAGGTTTTGCGAGAATGATGAAAAATAAATTCACGTTGTAAATCTACTTGCGAGCGAGAAGTGAGAGTGGAGCGCTTTGGCCTGATTAATACATCTTTGAAATCAAGTTTAAGTGTTTCTTCGATATGCATGATAAGTCCGTTGAGCGTCCTACGGACGCGACAGAAAATTGCACCAATTGGTGCAACTGGCAAAGTTCTGAGCCGTAGGTAAGTATAGTTAATCGGGATTACATACTATAACTGTTTTGGATATAGTCAATATCGGCTATCGCATATGTTCAAAATAGTAGCGTTTCACAGTGTACACTTGTAGGGTAAAGGGCGTATCGCGTAGTTTGCCAGCATGCCAAATGCACACTCGCCGCTGGCCAATTAGAAAATCCGGGTTAAAGAATCGTCCTAAATCTATCGTCAAATTGCAAGGTATGGCGGACTCAGCGTCGGTTTTCGGTAAATATTGCTTTACTATAAAAGGAATATTTTTTTCTTTTGCGTTTTAGGAGAGTTGATTGAGTGACTATCGCCGCATCACGCCGATTTGGAGTAATAAATTTAGTGTATTTGAATTCAAATGATCTGCCGTTTTTTGTGTGTGCTGGTCGGATATTGCAGTGTTTCGCGGCTCTGGCGAATCACTGCAATATCCGACCATCATAAAATCGCTTCCTAGCGACTTGTGATTCAAATTTGTGTCGATTTTAGACGCAGTCTTTTTAAATCAGGATGACAAGTAGCTTGGTCAGCTAGTTTACTTTTGTCAACTTAAACCAGTTCAAATTCCAACCGCCATTGTTGACCTTAATACCAAACTTGTGGCTTCCTGCGCTTAAGGTAACCGTATGTTTTACAGTGGTCCAATTTTGCCAGCCACCGGTCGATGGTATATTGATCGCGCCATACACAGGATTTCCACCCGCTTCTTCGAGATTAAGATTACCTCCGCCGTTCAAACTTGCTACGCGATATTCCACTGCGTAATTTCCCGCACTAGGTATCGTTATGGCCGGATACGAAAGCCAGTCTCCAGCATCGAGATAGCTCACGTTCATACCACCACCCGCGTCACTCGTAGCTTCAAGTTGCACGCCGTTCATGACTAGGAAATCTTCCGCTTGGATGGTAATGCCGTTGTCTGGCGGTGTGATATTCGTCGCTTCAATTTTTAGCCAGTTGATATTAAAGCCGCCAGCTTGAGCCGAAATTGAAATGGATTGTTTACCTGCTACCAAATTGACGTTGTGGCTCACAGTGCTCCAGGTTTGCCAGCCACCTGTGAAAGGAATATTCACGCTACCAAACAGCGTGGCACCCCCACTCTGTTCGAGTTTCAATACCCCGCTACCCACCACGCTTGCCACCCGGTACGACACTTTATACGTTCCTGCTGTTGGCACATCCACGCTGTAGCTCATCCAATCACCGCTATCGATATAGCCGACATTTTGTCCACCACCGATGTCGCTAGTTGTCTCCAGTTGTACTCCAGACATATTGCAAAAGGACTCGGCTTGTATCAATGCAGGTAGTGTCACAGTAAGGCAGGATGGCGGAACGATATTGCCCGACCAATGTGAAACGATGTCTTTCGCCAGTGTGCCGGAAGCGGTCAATTGATTACTTGCCCAACCACCGTTTGGACTCGCGCCAGACACGAGTGCTGAAGAACCCTCGCTCTTGTCGTTCAATGCCCAGTTGGCGTTGCTGATGCTATTTTTCTTCATGAAGTCGATCCACGCTAAGGTCTCTCCCGCATTGACCGCGCCATCGCCCGAGGCATTGACTGAGCCCCACTCGGTGACGAACAAGGCAACGCCATTATTCAATGCCGTGGTGGCTTTATCTCGCAGGGATTGGCCGTGGCTGCCCGCATAGAAGTGTAAGGTGTAGGCAATGTTTTTGAAGCTGGTAATGGGGTCACGAGAAGCCTCGTCTACGTTCTGTGACCACGAGGGGGTGCCGACGATAATTAAATTATTAGGTGAAATTGCGCGAATCGCTGAAATGACTGCATTTGCATACGGTTTGATCGTTCCGCTCCAGGAGACTTGCAATGGTTCGTTGTATATCTCGAAAATGACATGCGGGTCATTGCCATAGGTGCGCGCCATTTCTTGGAAAAAAGCGATAGACTGCGACTGAAATTGTTCCGCGTGATGGGTATGCCAATCGATGATCACATACATGTCGTTGGCGATGGCGGCACCGACAACTGCCTTTACCCTGGCCTTATTGCTGGCGGCGTCTTGTAAATAGCCACCACCATCATCCACGCCCATCGCTGCACGGACGATGTTCGATTTCCAGTCTTTTTTGAGCCAGGCAACCGTGCCCGCAGTATAAAATTTTTCGCCACCCCACCCAGTATTACTCCAGAAGAGACTATTCCCGGAAAAGCTCGCTTGCTGTCCGCCAGCCAGAATCTTATTGCCACTGACCGTCAAGGGTTGCACCGCACTCGCGTCTTGTATCGACGCGAGTAAAATCAAGCTGCTCAGAAGGCCTTTGAAAGAAGGTTTAAGACGACGAAGTGAGTATGTGGATTGTGTTTGAAAAGTTGGTATCGTTGGGAAAATAAATTTCATGTCAGCTTTCTTGAAAAAAATTAAATTAAATTAAATTAAATTAAAATTAGCATAAGAGAATCAACTTTATTGTCATTGGGAGATGAGAACTTCCCAGCAATGCATGCCCTAGTATTTTTTGATGCAATCGAATCTGTTTATCCAATCACAAAAACCTTTGTCTCCATGCTGGTATTTTTTTACCCATTGATCATTTCATGCATTTTATGAAAACGATTTCATGCTTACTTAAAAAAATATGGAATCGGTTCCATTTAAACGATAACACAGATAAATTTTTTTGGAAACTTTCTATTACTGATCCTAGAATTTGGTCTTCGTGATATTGAACAGACGCCATTTTTTCGTGCGGTTGCAATGAAAAAAACTCACGAACGGCAATTCCTGAGTGCGGTGTGTATCTTCTCGCGCTATTGTTTTTAACTGTTATCACAAGCATACACTTGGTGCCATGTAAAAATTTATTACACAGAAGTAGGCAATCCTAACGTGCGTTTCGGCACAAGGATTACCTGGTTTTGGTGTTGAGAGCGTTATTTGTTTTTGATGCATACATAATCAACTTTGAGTCTTTGCCGGAATACTGATGACTCATTTTATTTTTGTAGCCAATACCCGGGCCTAGAATAAATTTCTTTTAACGCGTCAATAAAAAATCGTATTTTAGCTGGGAGATGTCTCTGCTGCGGATACACTGCCATAACTTCATATTGTGGAAGCGCATAGTCGTCCAATACCGTGATCAATTCACCTGAGGCCAGTTGCGTTTGTATTTCCCAAGTTGATCGCCAGGCTAAACCTAAGCCTTCGCAAGCCCAGCGATGAAGTAGCTCACCATCATTGCAATCGAGATTGCCTGCCGCTTTAACAATGACGGGTTTGCCATTTTCCTGGAAATACCAACCACGTTGTTGGCCACCTTGCAGGTTGAACGCCAGGCAGTTGTGTTTGGCTAAATCATCTAGCGTTTTTGGAGTTCCCTTGCGTGCCAGATACCCCGGTGTGCCACACACCACACGCCGGTTGCTCGCAAGTTTGACAGCGACAAAACTGGGGTCGATATTGCCGCCGATACGGATACTGATGTCATATCCTTCTCTGACCAGATCGACGACGCGATCAGTGAGGTTGAAGGAAATCTGCACATCCGGGTTGGCCGCGACGAAGGTGGGCGCATGTGGTGCGACATGTTTTCTGCCAAATGCCGCGGGCGCAGAAACGATCAAATGACCGGTCGCTTTGTGTCGCCCTTCAGAAACGAGCTGATCGGCATAGCCAAGGTCGCTTAATAACTTGCGGCAATGATCAAGATAAAGGAGTCCTTGTTCGGTCAGTGTTAAGTGGCGTGTCGTCCTATGCATTAATTTGACACCCAGTCGCTTCTCTAGCGCGTCAATACGGCGCCCCAGCATGACCGGCGTAATGTTCTGTTCCAGTGCGGCTCGAGCAAGGCTGCCTTTTTCAGCAACTTCAACGAAGGCTTCAATCTGTGTAAGTTTATCCATACTTTTATTATTTCATACTAAAAGTATCGAATAAAGCGATATTTTGTCTTCTTATCAAAACCAAATTTTACGCATACGATGGCTTTCAGTGGAGACGAACGCTGGATCAATTATCTAAAAAGAGGAAAATATGGCAAAGATGAAAGCAGCACAGGCCGCCGCCTGGATATTAGAAAAAGAAGGCGTGAATCAAGTATTCGGCGTTCCCGGAGCAGCGATTAACCCATTTTATTTAGCTTTAAAAAATCAAGGTAGCATCAAGCATATTCTTGCTCGCCATGTCGAAGGCGCTTCACACATGGCTGAAGGCTTTACCCGCGCCAGAGCAAATAATATCGGCGTTTGTATCGGCACCTCTGGCCCTGCTGGTACCGACATGATCACCGGTTTATATTCTGCGCAAGCCGATTCGATACCTATTCTATGTATTACTGGCCAAGCACCTCGCGCTCGTTTATATAAAGAAGATTTTCAGGCGGTGGATATTGAATCGATCGCTAAACCAGTCACCAAATGGGCTGTGACGGTGCGTGAGCCGGCGTTGGTGCCTATGGTGTTTCAACAAGCTTTTCACATCATGCGTTCTGGTCGGCCTGGGCCAGTGTTGATCGATTTACCTTTTGATGTGCAAATGGCAGAGATAGAATTTGAACCTGATACTTACCAAGCCTTGGAGGTGTACAAGCCCAAAGCGACACGGGCACAAATAGAAAAAGCCTTTGCCATGTTTAACGCGGCCGAACGACCTTTGATCACTGCCGGTGGTGGCGTCATCAATGCCGATGCTGCGGGGCTATTGCGTGAGTTCGCCGAGTTGACAGGCGTGCCCGTTATCCCCACATTAATGGCATGGGGAGTTATTGCAGATGATCATCCATTGATGGCGGGTATGGTCG
>JACMRF010000077.1 GCA_014376575.1 Undibacterium sp. | reverse complement strand
GATGGTATGGGTCAGGCAAGATACCTTGGACGGGTGCGTAATTTCACGCGATTTGGTTTGATGTGTATGGCTTACAATCTCAAGCGAGGAGTGGCGATTCAGCGAGATTTGCAGACTGGCTAGGACCGTTGCGCCAAAAAATAGGTAAAAGCAGGGGAACGGAATGAAATCGTTCTGTTATTGGCATAAGTTTGCCAAAATGACGAGTTTTTAAAAGAAAACCACTCAGGAATGAGTGCATTTAAATTAAAAAATGGAAATTGACCTAAGCGCGGCGGTTTGACTGCTTAGTTTAAAGGTCTCAATATGTACTTAAAACAAATTATCCATAAAGTAGTTGCTAGTCGAATTTTCGGGGTATTTTTCAGCATCCTTTTTATCGGCGCTCCATTCGCTCCTTTTTATACATGCGGCAAAATCATGAAATTTTAGCGGCACTTGAATCAGCAATAACGTTAATTAGAATAAATTTCTGGTTTAAAAAAGAGGAAATTATCGGAAACTTAAAATTTTCAGAACTTAAAAGGGTTGGATTCACGCCCGTCTATGCCTGTAAATATTATTTAAACGAAATCTTTTGTTGGCGATTATTTTGGGTTGATGTAGCTATTATTTTCTTATACATCTGGTAACTTTGAATTATTATAATTTGATGCAAGTGGCTGATTCCAACCATAGTAACGATTGTTGGTTAAACAGTTTGGACATAAAAAATTGGCTCATCCAACCTTAGATTGCATATAGTCTTTATTTACAATGCGCTGGGTGTGCCAGTAGCAACGGGTCTGCTATACCCGTTTTTTGGATTGCTGCTCTCGCCAATGATTGCTGCGGCGGCTATGAGTTTCAGTTCGGTGTCGGTAACCGGTAATGCACTTCGGCTGAATCGTGTGAAGCTTTGAATAGAGGATATTTCTGCTGCTAGACGCACATTGAAACGCTCCGTGATCTGCAATGGTTGCAACACAGATATCCTGTTTATTATTTTAAATTATAGATATGGAAGGTACATCATGAGTTATATTCAAACTCCATCTAACCATCGTTTCCCTTGGTACGTAAGGATATTTCTCGCCAATCAACGGCGGCACTATGGGCGTGAGCTGGAACCTGCCCGGCTGTGGGCACGATCTCCGAAAGTTTTTGCCGCCCTGTCGTTGCTCTATGGTGCACTTGATCGGAAGTCTTCACCAATTGAGCCAGCCTTGCGTACGCTGGTAACGGTACGTGTATCGCAGATCAACTGGTGTGCGTTCTGCGTCGATATCAACTCTGCTACGGCGCTGAAACGTGGCCTGACCGAGGCGCACTTAGAGGCTTTGCATCATTTTGAGGAATCATCCATGTTCGATGCCCGTATCAAGGCTGCCTTGGCATATACGGAAGCTGTTACCTATAGCGACCGTCAGGTGGACGTTTCATTGATTGCGCGTCTCAAAGACTATTTCAATGATGAGGCCGTCATCGAACTCACCGCGCTGATTGCGTTCCAGAATCTGTCCAGCAAGTTTAATTCGGCACTGGATGTTTCCGCGCAAGGATTTTGCAAGTTGCCACCTAAGTTCGACGCACTTCCGCAACATCATGGGCAGTGAATAGACTATTTTATATTTTTGGACAAGGACTCTAAATGTTAGCAATATTAGGTGGAACAGGAATTTATGCACTAGATGAAGTGGAGGTGCTAGAGGAAATTGAAATTACGACTCCGTTTGGAGAGCCTTCAGGAAGTGTCGTAAAAGGGCGATGGGGGACACATGAGTTATTTTTCCTTGCACGTCATGGCGCTGGACATCGTCTGCTACCGCACGAAATCAATTATCGTGCCAATATATTCGCTTTGAAATCACTGGGAGTGACACAAATTCTCGGAGTATCTGCGATTGGTAGTCTGTCAAAGGAGATGGCACCTGGAGACTTCGTGATGCCGGATCAATATTTCGATTGGACCAAAGGCAAACGCCAACAAACCTTCTTTGGCGCAGGTGTTTCAGCTCACCTTTCGATGGCTGAGCCTGTTTCTGTTAATCTTGTTACCTGGGTTGCAAAAGGTGCATCTCAATGTGGCTACAAGCTTCATGCGGGTGCAACTTATGCTTGCGTCGAAGGCCCTCGCCTTGGTACTAGGGCTGAAAGCCACTTTCTACGCCAAGCTGGGTGCCAAGTTGTCGGTATGACTAATGTGCCGGAAGTGTTTCTAGCTCGCGAAGCGCAAATTTGCTATGCAACTTTAGGGATTGTTACCGATTATGATTGCTGGATGGAGGATCCAGCAATGCATGTCAAAGCTACGGAGATTTTTGAGCAGTATGGGCAAAGTCTTGGTAACGCGATGAATCTGCTTGACTACCTAATGAAGTGTTCTTTGCCTCCAGAAGAGCCGGAAATACGCACCGCGCTCGACTATGCTTTACTGACCCCGAAAGAAACACTTACCGCCGATCAATATGCATGGTTTAAAAAATTAAAGTTGTAGATTTATATTTTCATGGGATGTTTTACTAGGTGTCTATTGTTCGTAAACATAGTTGGTTTTAGCTGAGAATTTATTCAATAGTAGAGCTGTATTTGTGGTTGTTTTAGTTTTTTGTGAAAAAAAATTTCATCTTGCGGGTATTCGGCGTGAAAGCTTGTCTACATCTTGGTGCTGTTAAAGATTTACATACTTGCGAGATTGTAGGCTGGGCTATGGATGAGCGCATGACTGACACAACAAGAATGCAACATAATCATCGTACTTGCCCTGCTACTAAATCGGGTCTAATTCAGTAGAATGGCTCATATTGATCTTGAAGGGATTAATATTGACTATGGTAGTCATCTTTGTACCTTTTATGAAACTGATCCTGGCCGATTAAAAATGTCACTGCCTTTTCTGCTAAGCGGTTTGTAGGCTGGTGATCACTACTTTCTAGTCGCTGCCGACGTTGCGCAGACGCATATTCTGAAGGAGTTGCCCACTGTCAGGCCGGCTATTGACCTAGGCATAGAGGAAGGTCGTCTGACTGTTATGGATGGAATGTCGAACGGAGCGGAAATGTATGATTTTCTTGAAAAATCTTTTCTGAATGCCAGCAAGCATGGCATTCATAAATTGCGGGTACTCGGGGATATGGCTTGGTTTTTACAAAGGGGGATGGGCGTTGAGGATATTAATGAGTTTGAAGTTCGTTACAATGCCAGCTTGGGGCATCGATTCCCTGTAGTTAGCTTATGCCAGTATGATGTCAGGGAGTTTTCCGGTACTGCCGTACTGAGCGCCCTTAAGTGTCATGATGACACTTTTCGTTACCCGCTAGCCCGCTTCTTAGGGATTTAACTGGCGGCTTCAGCCACCAGTTATTACCGCATTTTGTTGACTTGCATTTTAAGCAAAACTCTTCTTCAAAGCAGACAATAACGCATGGTAAATTGGATTGCAGAACTCAGCAACACCGCCGCCACTTGATTCCCAATTAGAAGTCCAGATGACGAAACTGCCGTCATTTTCTGAAACTGAGAAAACTCGAACTTCACCGACATAGCCCTGCACGTTGTCTTTGGATACTGCTTCCGGACCATCGTCAATACTGTATCGCACCACATGCGAAACATCATCGATGGCTTGCAGTGTTTCATGAAAGGCATTGTTTAATACACGTTTGGCCCCAATCTGCAGGGCCGGAATGTCTCCAACCGCTTCGCAGTGTTCAATGACACCAGCAGCCCAAGACAAATCATGAAAATTACGAAGCTTTTTCCAAACCTGCTCAACAGGGGCGTTAATAACAACTGAGTTGTAGCATCCCATTTTTTACTCCTTTACTTAATGATAGATATTTAGGCGATAGCGATGTAAGGGAAATGCACCACATTATCTCATCATAACGTATGTAATATTTATTCGCCATGACGCATCTGCCACGATTTATGACATATCGTCCACGGCAAATAACAAGCAATCTTACGAGTCCCTTTTAATGCCTTAATGATTATTAAGCATGCCATTCACGCACTTTGAACATGTCATCTAACGGTGTCTCGAACAAGTGGTTCGCGTAGTTGCTGAGCACTTTGACGCTAATGGCAAGTAGTACACTCAGTACGTCTGCTTCGGTATGTCCCGCCGCTATAAATGCAGTCACCTGGGTCTTGCAAGGACGGCCACGTGTATTGAGCAACTCTATAGTGAAGTGATTTAATGCTTTTAACTTCGCATCCTAGATTTCTGTGCCGTTACGAATTGCGTCGGTAACTTCGATAGGCACTTTAGAGAATGCATCGGCAATCACGCTATGCGCCGAAACGCAGAAATGGCAAACGTTCTCACGGCTGATGGTAAGAAATACCACTTCTTGCTCGACTGGGTAAAACCTGATTCAGTACGAAACTGGTTGTAGCCAAAAAGATAGGTATCCAGCATAGCTGGAGAATTGACCATGAAGCCATACATGTTTGGAATGAAACCTACTTGCTTGAGGGCTTTATCCAAAACCTCTTTCGCTCTAGGCGTGCCATTTTCGATAGTTTGCATAGGTAGGGTAAGGGTTGGTTGATGAGACATGTTAATTCCTTTCGGTGAATGATAGAGAAAATATTGTGTCCAGCTCAATTGGCTATGATGTAATTACGATAAGTATATTTTATTTAAAATAATGTACAAACAATGCTATTTAATGCATAATTTATGCTCATTAGTTCAAATATATTACTATGGATGCACTTACAGACATATTGAAGTCATTACGACTAAGCGGCGGTGTATATTTTCGTTGCGAGTTATCAGCACCTTGGCGAATGGATGTTGGACAGAAATCAGTCGCAGAGTTTCATTTAGTAGCGCGTGGTAGATGCTGGCTCAGAATAACCGGTGAGGAAAGTCCTATCTGTCTGGAGGCTGGAGATGTCGTAGTCTTTCCGCATGGTCATGCGCATGCACTACTTGACGCGCCAGAGAGTGTGGCACTGTCCATGGATGCAGTTATCGGTAGCAAGAAAATAGAAAGTTACGGACCTGTGGTTTACGGTGGTGGTGGTGTACCTGTTAATATCCTGTGCGGATATTTTGAATTTAACCGCAAAATTCATTCGCCCTTACTGGACGCACTGCCGCCTTTCATCCATATTAAAGACGCTGATGCCACCGAATTGTCCTGGTTACAAACGACCATCAATTTTATTTGCCATGAAACTCGAGCTTCGGGACATGGAACAGAGGCTGTGGTGAACCGCTTGGTAGAAGTGTTGTTTATTCAGATCATGCGCGTCTATATTAGGCAGTCAACAATGCCTTTGGGCGTTGTCGGCGCCATCGCAGATACTAAAATTGGGGCGGCATTGAATGCCATGCATCAAAAACCTGAATATAATTGGACATTAGATGAACTGGCGCAACAGGCTGGCATGTCTCGTACAGCTTTTGCGCAACGCTTTCACACGCTGGCAGGGCAGACCCCGATGCATTATCTAACCATGTGGCGCATGCAGGGGGCTAAAGAATCGCTAGAATCAGGCAGTATGAGTATGCTAGCAATTGCTGAACGAGCTGGCTACCGGTCGGAGGCGGCGTTTAGTAAAGCTTTTAAGAAATATATGGGTATCAGCCCTGGCGCATGTCGACGCCTATTTAAAGGGGTAACTGATTTATTTAATTAAGATCATTAAAACAAGCATCTAACTCCAGAATAAGCAGCTATACAAATCAACGAATAAATACATCAGGGGAATATAGTCAGCGTGTCAAAAATATTTTGCAACTGAGTGTAAGGAATTAGTTTTTATTCGTCTATTCTGTACAAGGAGATGCAAATGATTAACAGTGTTTGCTCTATTTATTTTGATGGGTGCCTTTGTACGATCTAAATCTACGAGGTAAATAATGAATCAACTACAAATAGAGACCTTTGCACGAAGCAGTCAAACCGCCGCGCTTAGGTCAATTTCCATTTTTTTATTTAAATGCACTCATTCCTGAGTGGTTTTCTTTTAAAAACTCGTCATTTTGGCAAACTTATGCCAATAACAGAACGATTTCATT
>JACMRF010000076.1 GCA_014376575.1 Undibacterium sp. | reverse complement strand
CGGTCATCATTGCCGGATTTGGTCGCTATGGTCAGATCATTGGCCGCATGCTGTCTGCGCAGGGCCTTCCAGCCACTGTGCTGGACCACGACGCCGAGATGATAGAAACTGTTCGCACATTTGGCTACCGAGTCTTTTATGGTGATGCTACTCGGCTTGATCTGCTGCGCACCGCTGGTGCTGCCACGGCCAAAGTTTTGGTTGTCGCCGTAGATGATGTGGAGCAATCTTTGAAAATTGTGGACCTTGTCCATGAACACTTTCCGGAGCTGCTGATCGTTGCCCGAGCCCGTGACGTGACGCATTGGAACGCGCTTCGCGACCGGGGTGTCATTCATATTGAGCGAGAAGTGTTTGAATCGAGTCTGCGCAGCGCTCGGACTGTACTTGAGTTACTTGGACACCCTCCGCACGAGGCTCGACAAACCGCTATGCGCTTTCGCAAGCACAACTTCGAGTTGTTTGAAAAGATGTACCCTCACCGCAAAAATCGCAACAGCGTGATTGCCGTTGCAAAACAAGGACGCTTGCAACTGGAAAATCAAATGGCACAAGAACGCGAACAATCGTCGCAGCGCAGACCGAGCGGTTGGCACGACGATAAAAGTAATTAAAAAATTTTAATTCTGCACCCCACATAATATTAAGTCAGCTGCAATTGTTGGCAATTTATGTTTCGCCAGTGCCTGGGTTCTTATCGCAATCGTTTTAAAAACATATAAAAATATAACCTCAATACATTTATAAACACAATAAATATTGACAAATAAATATTTACTATTAATTTTCTGATGCATTTGGCAATGCACGTCGAAAATACAGTAAATATATTTATAACAAATCAAAATTGCATTTTTCCCAAATAAACCGTTAAAAAATCATTGCGACATTTTTATAAATATAAAATGTGCGTAAAAATTAGTTTCGAGAGATAGGCTCATCTTTTTTAAGTCATAACCATGAATCAAGACTACACCCCGCTACGCGCAAACCCCAACCAGGCAGAAGTTGCTGCTATCAAACCTCGGGCTCGCGTGCTGGTCATCGATGACACTGAAGACAACTTATTTTTGATGACCGCCTTGCTTGAGGATAAATACGATCTGTTGTTAGCATCTTCAGGAAAAGATGCCTTGGTTATTATCATGTCCCAAGCTCCGCCGGACCTCATCTTGCTTGACATCATGATGCCTGAAATGGACGGTTACGAGGTGTTGCGCCGTATTCGCCAACATCCGCCAACTGTAACAATTCCGGTCATATTTCTCACGGCATTGAGCACCATGGAAGAAGAGCAACTCGGCCTTGACCTAGGCGCCGTTGACTACATTACAAAGCCGATAAGCCCACCACTTTTACTTGCGCGCGTGCAATCTCACCTTGAGCGCAGCAGCAACGCACGTCGCCTGCAAGCTCTGTCTGAAAAATTGTCGCGCTACCTTGCTCCACAGGTTTATCAGTCCTTATTCGACGGGACGCAGCAAGCCGAAATCCACACGGAGCGAAAAAAACTTACTGTGTTTTTTTCTGATATCAAAGACTTTACTGGCACTACAGCCGATTGGAAGCCAGAAGATATTGCCCGATTACTAAACAGTTATTTCTCGGAAATGTCCCGCATTGCAGCTGAATACGGCGGCACAGTCGACAAATTCATTGGCGATGCCATCGTGATTTTCTTTGGTGACCCGCACAGCTTGGGAGTGCGCGAAGATGCATTGCAATGCGTAAAGATGGCAATAGCCATGCAACGCGGCATGGCTGGCTTGCAAGCACTGTGGCAAGTCAGGGGACCAAGTGACACGTTCCGTATTCGTATTGGCATTAATACTGGTTTTTGTGACGTTGGAAATTTCGGCAGCGATTTACGCATGGACTACACCATCATCGGTCCCGAGGTCAACCTTGCCGCTCGGCTGGAACAAGCCGCCGCGCCAGGCGGCATTCTTATTTCGAGTGAGACATATGCACTGGTCTGCGATGAGATCGAAGCTGATCAATGTGTATCTATAGCGGCCAAAGGTTTCATCAAACCAATCAAGGCACATGCGGTGCGACTGTCCATTGAAGATGGCACGCTTAACGCCAATGCATTCCAAATAGAACTGCAAGGCCTGCGTGCTTTAGTTGACCAAGATCTCATACCAAGTGAAGAGCGTGCTGCTGCAGCCCTAGAGTTGCGCGAGCTAGCTGACCGGCTTGCTCGTTAAAACATGCATTTCCCTCAAGTGGTTATGAACCAAATTATTGATAAATTTCCTGTGCTGCAGCGTTTGCTGGGTCGACCATCGCAAAATGAAAAAGACTTGATTGCTGCAAACAAGGCTCAAGAACAGCAAATCCAGTCACTAAACGTATCATTTTCATTTTTGACTGATACCTTTAATGGTGCGACTGACGCACTAATGGCCATCCACTTTGCAAGCCGTGCCAAGTTTGTCAATCGCAAATTTACAGAAATGTGGGGTCAAGCCTCTAATAAGTTAATGGAGCCGGGCCAAGAGATATCTTTAATGACTTTGCATGCCTCGCAGGTTAAAGACGAAGCGCAATTTATTGCCCGCGCCTTAGATTTGTGGACAACCGTTACTGTTGAAACTTTCGATGAAATCGAAATGAAAAACGGCAAACTCATTGAGCGCACGATCACACCGCTCTTGGTCAATGGCAGGCGAGTAGGGCTAATTTTTAGCTATCGCGATATAACAGAGCGAAGCCGCGCGGATAGAAAAATTCTATTTAATCGTTTGGTGGTAGAAAATTCGGGCCCACTTTTTTGGCTTGAGCCTATGCAGTTGCGGGTTGTATACGCCAACAGGGCTGCCTGTAAGAAACTTGGCTACGACATCGAGGAATTGATCGGGATGAAAATTTCTGACATTGATGTGGTTGGCGACGTTTTATCCGAAAATGTGTCGGAATCAAAGTTTGAATTGGATTCAAACGGAAAACATAAACAATTTGATAGCCGCTTTGGTTGTGGCGATGGACGACTTATCGACGTCGAGGTTAACGTTTTTTTGGCACAAGATGACGAGCGTGCGGTGCATGTAGTTTCATTTAAGGATAAAACCGAAGAAAAGAATGCCACCGAAAAAGCGTTACGAGAGCAAGACACCCTACGCGCGCTAATTAATTCTATGCCTGATCCGGTTTTTTATAAAAATCCGCAAGGTCAGTATTTGGGTTGCAATGACAGTTATGCAGAATCTATAGGTTTGACCATCCCGGAGATTGTGGGCAGTAGCAACCGTCAGTTACTTAGCAATGATTGGGCTCGCGAAGCTGACGCAATAGATACAGGTATTTTGACGCGATTGGAAAAAATTACATATGATCAATCGATTAATTACAAAGACGGGCGTATTGAACTTTTTGAACTCGTTAAGGCTCCGTTTTGGGATAGCGAAGGGCAACTTCTCGGCATTTTAGGTGTGGCGCGCAATATTACGCAACGCAAAAAAACTCAAGACGACGCACTCTTGGCGAAAGAAGCCGCGGAAGAAGCGACTCAAATAAAGTCAGACTTTTTGGCCAACATGAGTCACGAGATTCGCACACCCATGAACGCCATTATTGGCTTATCGCATTTGGTTCTTAAAACCGATATGACGATGCGTCAGCGCGACTACATTGTCAAAGTACAAAATGCTGGCCAGCACCTGCTGGGCATCATCAACGACATTCTTGATTTTTCTAAAGTTGAAGCGGGCAAACTGACGATCGAGAACATTGATTTCGGCATGGACAAAGTGCTCGACAACGTCGCCAACCTTATAGGCGAAAAGTGCAACACCAAAGGTCTGGAACTGGTGTTTGACATTGCGCCTGATGTACCTCACACCTTAGTGGGTGATTCATTGCGGGTTGGCCAAATCCTGATTAATTATGCTAACAATGCAGTCAAGTACACAACTGAAGGCGAAGTTGTCATTTCAGCGCGTATCAGTGAACGCACTGCTGATGATGTTTTGTTACGTTTTTCAGTCAGTGACACCGGGATAGGCTTGACTGAAGAGGAAATTTCAAGACTTTTTCAGAGCTTCTCCCAAGCTGACAGTTCAACCACGCGAAAATTTGGTGGTACCGGTCTTGGCTTGGTTATTTCTAAAAACTTGGCGGCTTTGATGGGTGGAGAAGTTGGCGCCAGCAGTGTTCACGGCTCAGGTAGCGTGTTTTGGTTCACTGTGCGCCTGGGCATCAGCAAGCTCCCCAAACGTGTTTTTCTCCCAAACCCTGATCTGCGCGGACGCCGTGCATTGGTGGTAGATGACAACGAGCATGCCCGTACAGTGATCCGTGAGATGCTCCAAGTCATGACCTTTAAGGTTGAAGAGGCTGCTTCAGGGGAGCAAGCCGTGCAAGCCATCTGCACTGCACACCTCAACCAGCGCCCATTTGATGTGATTTACCTTGACTGGCGCATGCCCGTCATGGATGGCATACAGACCGCACGCCGAATACGCGCACTTGGCCTGGTGCCAGAACCCAT
>JACMRF010000075.1 GCA_014376575.1 Undibacterium sp. | reverse complement strand
TTATCGCGCAAAATAAACTCAAAGAGCATCGCCACGATATCTATGGTCATCTGCTCATCAATATTTTGCGTCATCTCATTAAGTGCGGCTCTTTGCTCCAAAATAAGGTTACGCACGGCGCCATGACTATCAAGCATGTCTACCGTCGCTGGAGTAAATGCCTTTTGCATAATATGAACTGAACTCGCAATTTGAGCTCCCGCCAAATGCGATGTAGGGCCTGCAGATTCTGTTCCGATCTGACTTGCAGATTCGCCACCACCATTATTTTGGCTGAATCTGCTGGCCGGCCCATTTGCGCCATTCATCGCGGATGGATTGCTGTCTTGAATCCCGCCTACAGTATTCATATCGCCAGCATATTCGGTGGAATCCGCCTCACCGGAGCCGCCAAAAAATTTTCTCAACACACCACCTACAGCTTGCCCGCTACCCAACCAGCCGAATTGTTTTGCTTTTTGCAATGGTGGGTTAGTTGAAGAATCGCGCGCGCCTCGATAGGACTCCTGACCCGCATGAGAAACAACTGATTGGCGGGGCGCA
This sequence comes from Undibacterium sp., assembly GCA_014376575.1. Next base: position 8,637 of record JACMRF010000075.1, on the reverse strand, counting down.
GCACCAGAGGCAATGCCACGCACAGAGTCAAACAATTGCTCAACTTGATTTCTGTGCGTGTCATTTGACGTTGGTTGCGGACTTAAATCTTGTCGATTGTTGTCTGAACCAGATTGTGTATTATCAGTACTGTGCGAAGGACTCTGACGGAAGTCATGGTTTACGCCTTCTCCATCACGCGTCTGGCTATGACGAAATGGACGCTCACCCTCATCGGCATCCAACTCCGTCGAATCTGTGTAATCGTCGTGAGTTACCTGCGTTGGAGATTTTTTTATCTTAAGTTGCAACTGAGCAGCGATACCGTGTTTCGCTAAATGTTTATTGACGCTATCGTAGATAGCAGGAACGGAACTTGTGAAATTCTCGGAAAATTGCTCGACAATCGCCTTAGTTAGGTCTTGAGTTAATCCAAAATTTTCTACAGAAGTTGTTATGCAGCGAGAAAACATATACGGCCGAAAAGGGTTTTCTCTTTCGGTGGTCACATCTTGCTCGAAAATCAATGCTATGCGGATGCTTAAATCACGCAATTGCTCTTCTGCTTCATTGCGAAATCGTTTAGTAATATCGTCAATGCGCAACTCATCTTCAAAAACGGACGCATCGACGAGAGAAAGACTATCTGCGTTAAACGACATTGCAGTGTTTGGCCGAAAAGTATTGTAAGTGGTTTGAAAACTACGAGTGAGCAGACTTTCCATATTTTTGCTCAGTTGATGCGTCAACGATGCACCTTGATCCTGCAACACCGAACGCGCATTCAATAAACGACCTTGCTCGGATGATGAATAACTAACATCGGCCTTCTTGAAAAAATCCTCAATACATTTAGGGATAGTTTTTTGCGTAGCATCAAGAAAAACGCGCAAAAACTCAACGCGGGTCGTAGTTAACAAATCATTCAGGTCCATACTTTTCCTAGCCATACATCACACATGAAAAACAACGAAATTAACATCATATACTTGCCTTAAGTATATGATTATATTCCATCCAATATGATTATTTTTGTCCCACCTTAGAACTAGGTCATCACAATTTTCAATTGAATAACCGTTAAAACAAATCTAAGCGGTTTTTTTCTTTTTTGCCGGCGCTTTTTTTACAGGTAGAGGGTCGCTTTTTTCAGTTTTTACCTTGCTCGCTCCCTTGGCTGGAACTTTTGCTTTGCGCTCTTCGAACTCAAAGCTAATTTTTCCGTCTTTCGCTTTTACCAAAAATGCCTTGAAAGGCCGGCGCGTACGCTGGGAAATAAAGCCCGGTAATAAATCAGTCTTCCCATCGTTGAGGAGTTTAAGCATTTGCTCAGGTAAAATTTCTTGCTGCAAAATAATACGACCGCTGCGGAAATCACAAGCTTTAGGTTTTGCAACCGTTTTTTCACACACATACGCCAAACCCAGCTCATATACATTGCTTCCACATTTTGGGCAGGGGCCAAGTGCAGTTTGCCCAGTAAAATCAACGGCTTCGGTATTTTCATCATCTTGATTCTGGCCAAAATCAAATTCAAGCTTGAAATTATTATGCTCTTCGTCGCGAACAATTTTCAATATCGCTGCAAACGGTCTGCCCATTTTTGAGCGAAACCCTTGAAGTGGACCAATTTCTCGTTTACTTAGCACCTCTTCCACTTCCGCCACTTCAAACTGGCGACTACCAGGCGTTTTACTCATTGAGAACTCACACTTTGTACAGGCAAAGCGTCTATAGTTTTCTTTTACTACACCACCGCAATTGGGGCATGGGGTGCGCAAGGTGGCGTAATCACCCGGGATAGTGTCGTTGTTGTATTCTTTTGCACGCTTAACGATAATCTGAGTCATCTGCGCTATTTCGCGCATAAACTCTTCGCGACTGATTTTGCCGCGCTCCATTTGAGATAGTTTGTATTCCCACTCTCCCGTCAACTCTGGCGACGTTAGTTCATCGACCCCCAAACCACGCAATAAGGTCATTAATTGAAAAGCTTTGGCGGTCGGAATTAATTCACGGCCTTCACGCAATAAATATTTTTCGTAAATTAAACCTTCAATGGTTGCGGCTCGAGTTGCTGGCGTACCTAAACCCTTGCCCGCCATCGCTTCGCGCAGCTCGCCATCGTCCAATAGCTTACCCGCCCCTTCCATTGCTGAGAGTAAAGTTGCTTCCGAATAGCGCGCAGGTGGTTTTGTCACCAAGCCATTGGCAACAATTTTTTCTGTTTTAACTTTTTCGCCATTAGCAACAGCAACCAGATTGCCACTATTTTCAGGATCAGAATCGTCCTGCACTTCCTTCCCATAAATTGCCAACCATCCGGGATTTGTCATTACCTTTCCCTCAGTCTTGAACTGATAGCCAGACACTTCAGTAATACGTGTTGTTACTTGAAATTCGGCTGCAGGGAAAAATACCGCCATAAACCGACGAGTGACCATATCATAAAGTTTTTGCTCGGGTTCAGACAAATTCTTAGGCGCTTGACCAGTCGGAATAATCGCAAAGTGATCGCTAATTTTTGTATTGTCAAAAATACGCTTGTTTGGCTTAACCCAATTATTTTTCAGAATTTTTGAGGAGAACTGCTGAAAATTATTGCTTTCTGATAAAGTTTCTAGCGTTTGTTTAACGGTATCTACGTAATCCTCAGGCAAATGTCGAGAATCAGTACGTGGATAAGTGAGCACTTTATGTTTTTCATAAAGTGCCTGTGCCAAGCCCAGTGTATTTTTTGCTGAAAAACCAAAGCGTGAATTTGCCTCTCGTTGCAGGCTAGTTAAGTCGAACAAGGCTGGTGACATTTGTGTCGCAGGCTTTGACTCTTCCCTCACACTGCCTTGCTTGCCGCGACAAGCCGCTACGATTGATTCTGCTGCTGCTTTAGCCCATAAACGCTCTGCTTTTTTCTCTGGATCAGTTTCATCTTTTTTGAATTGATGATCCAACCATCGGCCTTCATAAATGCCAGCGGCACAAACAAACTCAGCCCGCACCTCCCAAAAATCTCGGGAGACAAAGCTTTTGATTTTTTCTTCGCGTTCCACAACTATCGATAAGGTAGGTGTTTGTACTCGACCAACGGTAGTTAAATAAAAGCCGCCTTCTTTAGAATTAAAGGCGGTCATTGCCCGCGTGCCGTTAATACCAATCAACCAATCCGCTTCTGAACGGCAGCGCGCGGCATCGGCGAGTGGCATCATTTCTTCATCGCTGCGTAATTTCTTAAAACCATCGCGTATAGCACCCGGCGTCATTGATTGAAGCCATAAGCGGCTTACCGGTTGCTTAGCCTTTGCATGCTGCGCAATCAAACGAAAAATCAACTCACCTTCGCGGCCGGCATCGCATGCATTGATTAATGCGGAAACATCCTTGCGCTTGATCAGCTTATTCAACACTTTAAGGCGTGATTCCGTCTTCGCGATCGGATTAAGTGCGAAATACGGAGGTATCATCGGCAGATGGGTAAACGTCCATTTACCGCGTTTTACGTCATGCTCTTCCGGTACGGCTATTTCTAGCAAATGACCAACTGCTGAAGACAAAACATATTCATCGGATTCAAAGTAGTCATCGTGCTTTGTGAAACCACCCAAAGTTTTAGCGATATCGTTTGCAACAGAAGGCTTCTCGGCGATGATGAGAGTTTTAGTCATTGGAGGTGTTCTCTAGTGAATTTCTTGGTATTGTGTTTCAACAACGAATAATGGCGTAGGGCGGCACAAAAAGTGCCTCAAGGGCAAATTAAGCGTAAGACTAACCTAATTGCTATGATTTGGTCGTAAATGATAAACGCGATATGTGAAAAATCGAAAAATCATACGATTTTTGTCACAATTATTGAATATTAGCAACTTAACACTAATGTAGCTGACGTGGCTGGCTTTCTTCATCAGTTAGCAATAATTCATCAAACATAAGCATATCTGGCTCTTTACCCTGGCTCCAGAGCATCATCAGCACAATGACTTTAAGTTTATCCAACGGTACGGGGGCTTCATTAATAGCGAGTGCGCGCTCGATGACGATTTCTCGTTGTTGCGAATCAAGCAAGCCCGCTGACTCAAGATACTGGATAAACCCCATTGCTGGCATACCAAGTACAACTATTTCTTGCGTAGCATAAATACGAAAGCCCTTTGACGACTTGGGTTCGAACAAACCGATGTCAGGTTCTTTAACTAAACTATTTGTATTATCAGCTAGCACTGTCAGCCAATCCAAGGCTTCCGAAATTTCATCTTGCTCAAAACCAACAGCTGAAAGTTTTTTCGTTAACGCAACGGTATCCGGACAAGCATCCGGGCGGTAGTAGGTTTCGTAAAGGTAGACAAGAATATCGAACATGATAGTACTTTAGCTTCTAGCGGCATTGGAAACAAGTCCCCAGCGACGTTTATTGCATAAAAATGTCGGCTTAGTTTGTTTTTGGGAGAGATCACAATACTTACTTTATTTTAAACGGCGCACGATACCTCCGGGCAAACTCTCGAGCAAACCATCAAGTTCCCGTTCCAGTAATTGTCCCGTCAAGGTAGCAATGTCACGCCCCGTCCGCTCTACTAACACCTCAACATGCACAGGATCATAACCAAGCGCAGTAAGTAGCCAGTCATCTGATTCAGATTCTGCTTCAAGGGTTTTACTTTTCACCAAAGAATCAACATTTTTCGCTTGTAGTGAGAAGCCCATCTCATCAAGAATATCTTGTGCTGTATCAACTAACTTAGCACCCTGCTTGATCAGTTGATGGCATCCTTTAGACAATGGAGAATGAATTGATCCGGGTATTGCAAAAACATCTCGGCCTTGTTCCGCCGCCATTCTCGCAGTAATGAGTGACCCTGATTTGGCGGCGGCCTCAATCACCAGCACACCTTTGGACAGGCCTGAAATAATCCGGTTACGCCGAGGGAAATTTGCAGCGATGGCTGGCATGCCCAGTGAGTACTCGCTGACAATGCAACCGTTATCGGCAATCAGATGGGCCAATCCACGATTACGCGCAGGATAAACAATATCGGCGCCCGTCCCAATGACAGCGATAGTGGAACCTACTCCACGCAGACCACCATGATGTGCAGCAGCATCAATCCCTGCCGCCAATCCAGAACTGATCGTCAGCCCAGAATGGCTCAAGGTTTCAGAAAATCTCTCTGCATTATTAATACCTTGAGTCGTCGCATTACGGCTACCTACAACCGCAATACTAGTTGCCGTTAGCAGCTCAACACGACCTTTGACGTAAATCAGGATAGGGGGATCAGCGATTTCGAGTAAAGACTGAGGATATGCGGCATCGGCCAAGGTTAGTAAGTGATTATCTTCGCATAGACACCACTCTCTCGTGAGATCGATTTGCGCTTTGATTTCATCTGTTACCGGCTGCGACAGAGCGGTAGCAACACGTTCTGACACGACTTTTCTTAACGCAGTATAACTTGCACTAAAAATACTTGAGGGTAAGCCAAATGCAGTCAATAACTTTCTGGCTGCGTCCACACCTACTCCGGTTGTTTGCATTAACCGGAGCCAGTCGGACCAATCCGCATCATGCTTTGCCACAGAATTCCATACGTTGGCTGGCTATGTATTTATTCTGGCGATACAGCAACATCACCAACCGTCACACTATCGGTTACCTGCATCACCAAGCCATAAGAAATATTTTTAAAGACGCGGAAAATAAACAAAGTCCCATAAGTCTCGTCAGGCAAGCGTATCGGGTTTTTATTATCAGTACGGTCTGCAACAATCTGACCGTAGCGAGCCAATTCCAAAATGCTACCTATATCGAGCCCAGCATTAGAGCCCCGATTGACACTCACAATTTGATTTTGACCAGCCTGACGCACACCACCATAAATTGAGACTACACGCGCTTTTACTGTTTGCTCAGGCCGATGCGGCATGTAGTTTTGAATTGGCGTAGGAGGAATAGGCTTGAGACGATCGCCAATGGCCATTTCTTCTTTAGAATTAACGACGATGAACGTATCCACGCCATCCGGTGTTTTTGCAGTACGGTCAAGTTTAACCGTACCCAAAAAAACGGCTTCATAACCAATAATTTGTTTGGTTTCTGGATCTTTCAGCGCCGACCCCGGGCGGAACACCTGGAAAGACGTACCGTTTTTAAGATCGCCACGAACATAGGCTTTATCGCCTTTGGCCATATTTACACGGCCTTCCTGCGCTGCGACGATACGCGGCGCGGTCAACAATTCATCCTCATCAATGATGAGCGGCTGCGAGAGAAACGGTTCAATTGCACTTGATGGAATGGCCGCAATCGCGTCTCTCGCTAAACTATCGGTACGAATCTGCGGTGACAGGCGAGTTATTCCTGATGGAGTGGAGCCAGAACCGTTCGTACCAACTGAGTTACCTAGGCGCAAACGTCCGTTGGTTCGATCAAAGTAGACGATCTGATTCGGGTAAATCCAGTGTGGATTGCGAATTTCTTCTTTATTCATGCCCCACACTTCTGGCCAACACCATGGATTTTGTAAAAATTTACCTGAAATTCCCCACAGCGTATCGCCCTTAACGACAACATGCTTATCCGGGGCATCGGGCAAAAATGCGCATTTATTGCTCTTGGCAGAGATTTTCTCCTCCTGAGCATAGGCATGTGACGCATGCAAGGCCGGTAAGGCGATAGCAAGGAGTAGAGCGATTGTGCTAAACTTTTTCATGAAATTTGTCCGATGCCTGATTCTGGTTTTCGATAATGCCACATCTTTAATATGTCTGTAGCAAGTTTTACATTCTCTTGCATAGTCAGGCATGATGTCACTAAACTTGCCAATTTGGATCAAATTCTGCCCATAAATCCTTGAACTAGCAAGAAAAACCGCACTACGACGGCACTTGTCTGTTGTGAAAAGCCCTATGTCTATACTTAATATCCTCCGTTATCCCGATCCGCGCCTGCATAAGATCGCAAAACCAATCACGCTATTTGATGAAAGACTGAAAAAACTTACCCGAGATATGGCGGAGACCATGTACGACGCGCCCGGCGTCGGTCTGGCGGCACCTCAAGTCGATGTGCACGAACAATTGGTCGTCATCGATACCTCTGAAACCAACTCTGATTTACTGATTCTGATCAATCCTGAAATCTTCTGGGCCAGCGCTGAACGCAAGATGTACGACGAAGGCTGCCTCTCGGTACCGGGCGTTTATGATGGTGTGGAACGTGCGGCTGAAGTCAAAGTACGCGCACTTGATATTGACGGAAAATCATTCGAATTGCATGCCGATGGCTTGCTGGCGGTCTGTATTCAGCACGAAATGGATCACTTGATTGGTAAGGTTTTTGTCGAATATTTGTCGCCGCTAAAACGCAATCGCATCAAGACTAAGATGATCAAAGAAGAGCGCCAAGAGCAATACGACAAGCAGCGAGGCCGCCGATGAAAGTCGTATTTGCCGGCACGCCTGAATTTGCCGCCATTGCGCTCGCAGCCTTGCATGAAGCGGGCTTTGAGATTGTATTGGTGCTCACGCAACCAGATCGTCCGGCGGGACGCGGCATGCAAATGCACGCCTCCACCGTCAAGCAATTTGCCTTGCAGCACCAGATCCCCGTCGCGCAGCCCATCTCTTTACGGCTCGATGGCAAGTATCCGGACGAAGCACAACAGGCACATGCCTTGCTGCAAAACACGCCGCACGATGTGATGGTGGTGGCCGCTTACGGCCTGATCCTGCCGACTTCCGTACTGGCCATTCCAGCTTTGGGCTGTATCAATATTCACGGTTCTCTGCTGCCACGCTGGCGCGGTGCCGCGCCGATTCACCGGGCCATTGAGAGTGGCGACAGCGAGACCGGCATTACCATCATGCAGATGGAACAAGGTTTGGATACTGGCCCGATGCTTGCCATAGAAAGTATTCCGATTGCCTTGGATGACAGCACCGGCAGTCTGCACGACAAGTTAGCCACCTTAGGCGGAGAAATGATCGTCAAGACTCTGCGCCAGATGGAAATGGGGCCGTTGCCCGCCACCGCGCAGCCGGAACACGGTGTGACTTACGCGGCCAAGATCAGCAAGGAAGAAGCCGCGCTCGATTTCAATTTATCGGCACTCAGCTTAGAGCGGAAAGTGCGCGCCTTCAATCCCTTCCCTGGGGCGCATGCAGCGCTGGATGGCAGCATCGTCAAAATCTGGCGCGCAGAAATCGTCACTGGCGCGTCGAATCTTACTGATACGCCGCTTGAATCGGGTCAAGTGATTTCTGCCAGCGCTCAGGATGGCGTCATCGTTGCCTGCGCGTCAGGCAAATCGGCATTGCGTTTGAGCGAGTTACAAAAGCCGGGTGGAAAACGTTTGCCGGCGGCCGAGTTTCTGAAAGGGTTTGCCATTATGCCGGGGCAAATATTTAGCCAGTAACATCGCAATAAATGGAACTTACTTTTTAATATACTCACTGGGGGTATGATGATAAAGTCAACGATCGCGCAATACCCGCTTGCGCAACAGGCTACTCTATCCATATACCCCCCCTATTTCATATAAAACTTAACTCAAGAACCGCTGTCTCAGGGCTGATTCTCTTTTGGTATTACTTCGCCAAATAAAGTCTTTTGCGCGGCGCGGCTAATTGCCAGTACCGCAGGATGGGTGAGTTTTCTCTGGACTG
>JACMRF010000007.1 GCA_014376575.1 Undibacterium sp. | reverse complement strand
TTAAATAAACACGAAATCATGCTATGTTCTGATGCTCTAAGGCATAATTCCTGCTTTGCTGGAGGAACATGGCTGATCTTCGCGCTTCATCTGTCGACGAATAGCGAAAAATATCAAATGGTTGTCTATGGAAAATAATAAGTTAAGTGCTATCGCCATGTTTTCTCATGAGAAAGCATCTTCTCCTTTAGCACCATCAATATGCGTTGTTGCGTGCATTTTGATGGACTAGAAGTTGCTCAATGCACTATTGTCGTGCTTATTGTGCTTATGGTGCATCGTTTGTGCATTTGGCTTGAATGTTTAAAATTAACTTTAAATTAGGAATGGATATGGGTGCGGCTGTCTTCACGTTAACTAAAAACGAGATTAAATCATTTATTATTTTTTGCTCATATGTCAGTGCTGCTATTTTTATTGCTGGCTGTCAAAAAAATCAGGCGCCTGAATCTTCTGCCAGTACCGAGGCGACGATAGATTCGACCTCACAAACAGCTCCTTCCATGCCCACGGGCTTGGTAAAGAACCCAACTCGTCACACTGAACAAACCGCAAATGTGACTAAATGGTGGGATATTGCTGAGACAAAAACGGCAGCTCAGACAGCGCGCGATGAAAAAATAGCCAGAGAGGCGAAGGAATTGAAACTTGCCCAAGAAGCTAAGCTTGTACAAGAAAGCAAACTGTTAGCGGCAAAAGCAGCTGCAAATATACGAGAGCCAGTTAAGGCACCGGTGGTTGCTTTGCAAGCGCCATTAACGGCGAAAGTGGTAGATGTTGCGCCGACTCTGGTGGCTGCGGTAAAAACTACGCCCGCCCCCGTTCAGGTTGCTGCAGAGTTAGAGGTATTAAAATTAATTTCAAATGCGCAGCCTGTGTTCCCTATCGCTGCGGTGAAGGCGGGTTTGACCCAGGGATTGGTCAGTGCACGTATATTTATCGAAAAAAATGGCAATGTATCCAGAGTGGAAATTATAGATGCACGACCCAGAAAGTATTTTGATAGAGAGGTAATTGCCGCCCTGTCTACATGGAAATATGCGCCGTTATCGTCTCCGCAGAGCAAGATAATTGAATTGACTTTCAAATTAGATAGCCTTTAATCTGTTTACATACGGCAAAGTTGAAACGGATCAGCGTAGTGACGTCGCAAGGTTTGATGCAAAGGCGCCAAGTTGCCCTTGCCCAGCAACTCCCATCCAAATATTGCAAAAAATATAGTTGATATTGCTTTCCTGACAAAAAATAAACATCATTCATCACTCGATTGCGCCATCGCCTCGCCGTAACTCATCATGCGTACGCCAGAAGTATGCAACTTCTGGCGCGGAACAGTTGGTGAGGATTTAGTCGAAAATCGCAATAAACCCTGATTGCCTGTCGGTAAGAGGAGCTAAATCCTTTACAATATAGGGCTAAATATCAAATTAGTCGTGCAGTTGCAAAAAAAGCAAATGTCGCACACTTCAGGAAATCCTCATGAGCATGTCAAATACCCAAGAAATTATTGAAGAATTACGCGCCGGCCGTATGGTCATTTTGGTTGACGAAGAAGACAGGGAAAATGAGGGTGATCTTGTATTGGCGGCTGATTTCGTTACGCCAGAAGCCATCAATTTCATGGCCAAGTTTGGTCGCGGTTTAATTTGTCTGACATTGACAGCAGAGCGTTGCGAGCATTTGAATCTGGCGATGATGACCAGTCGTAACGGCACGGCTTACGGGACAAATTTTACCGTGTCGATAGAAGCGGCAGAGGGCGTTACCACAGGTATTTCTGCAGCTGATCGTGCAAAAACGGTACAAGTGGCGGTCGCTAAAAATACCACGGCAAATGACATCGTTCAGCCAGGGCACGTGTTTCCATTAAAAGCACAAAAAGGCGGTGTGCTGATGCGTGCCGGGCATACTGAAGCCGGTTGTGATTTTGCAGAATTGGCTGGTTTGACTCCTGCCGCAGTTATCTGTGAAATCATGAAGGATGACGGCACGATGGCGCGTTTGCCAGATTTGTTTGAATTTGCCAAAGAACACGGCTTAAAGATAGGTACGATCGCTGACTTAATTCATTATCGTAGCCAGACGGAAAGCTTGATAGAACGGGTCGCCGAGCGAGAAATGCATACTGTGCATGGAAGTTTTAAAGCAGTTGTATTTCGCGATAAACCAAGCGGTTCTGCGCATCTCGCTTTGATTCATGGTGATATCAGTGCTGGCAAAGAGGCTTTGGTCAGGGTCCATCAGCCTGTATCCATTCTTGATTTACTGGAAAGTCGTGTTTCAACTCATTCGTGGAATGTGGCCTCGGCAATGGCGACCATTAAAGCGTCTGAATGTGGCGTCATAGTACTGCTCAATTGCGAAGAAACTGCCGAGCAAATGTTCGTTCAATTTAAGGCGTTAAATACACCCGATACAAGACCACAAGCGCGTGCTGCCCGGATGGATTTGCGCGACTATGGTATCGGTGCGCAGATATTGAAAGAAGTTGGCGTTGGGCGCATGAAGTTGTTGGCTAATCCAAGAAAAATGCCTTCTATGACAGGGTTTAATCTGGAAGTGGTCGGTTATATGGACAAGCCAGGCGCGACTAGCTAGAAGCAATCACATTTTTTAAGTTGCAGAATTTAAATACTTAAATAAAATTATTTGGTAATGCGCACTAGCGCGGGGAAGAAGATCATGACAGTTGGACATTTTGAATCAAGCTTGGATGGCGCAGGCGTGAGAATTGGTATCGTTCAAGCGCGTTTTAATGAGACAGTTGGTAATGGCTTATTGTCTGCTTGCCTTGCTGAGTTACGTGCGCTTGGTGTACTCAATGAAGATATCCTCCGCGTGACAGTGCCGGGTGCGCTTGAAGTGCCATTAGCACTGAAAAAATTGGCAGAGACAAATCAATTCGACGCCCTGATTGCCTTGGGTGCAGTCATCCGAGGTGAAACGTATCACTTTGAGCTGGTTTCAAACGAATCCGGCGCAGGCATTACTCGTGTTGGCTTAGACGCCGGAATTCCAATTGCAAACGCCATCCTTACTACTGAAAATGACGAACAAGCAGAAGCCAGGATGGTAGAGAAGGGCACTGATGCGGCGCGCGTTGCTGTAGAAATGGCTAATTTGATACTGTCTCTGGAAGAGTTAGCGGAAGCGACCGAAGATATTAGCTACGACGCCTGATTAGACTATCAATTTGTAAGAGAAAAAAATGACAACCAAAACTCAACATGCCAATCCCACCAAGAGCCGTTCTCCGCGCCATCGTGCTCGCGAGTTCGCATTACAGGGGCTGTATCAGTGGCTGCTAAATAATGAGCATGCGGGCTCTATTGATGCGCACATACGCGAAGCACATGGCTTCGAAAAAGCAGATAAAGAGCATTTTGACTCTTTGTTGCACGGCGCAATCAGACAATCTATTCAGCTGCGTGAAGAGATCGCTCCCTTGATCGATCGTACAATTGCCGAGTTGTCGCCGATTGAACATGCAGCGTTGCTGATTGGTGCTTTCGAGTTGAAAAACCACCTGGAGATTCCCTACCGTGTTGTGATCAATGAGGCAGTTGAACTCACTAAATCTTTTGGCGGCCAGGATGGACACAAATACGTCAACGGCGTACTCGATAAATTGGCTGCAAAATTAAGAGCAACAGAAATTAGCGCAGGTAAGTAAGCTTGTTTTAGCTAAATTTTTTATTTTAATAAATTATAAATACCTCGTTTTCACCTAGGAAATGAGGTATTTTTTTGAGTGAATTATGGAAAATAATCTATCTTCTCGCCTTGCAAATATTGCTCCTTTCCATGTGATGGAGCTGGTCAAGATGGCTGCAGAACTTGAAAAGCAAGGTCGGCACATTGTTCATATGGGAATCGGTGAGCCAGATTTTACGGCACCTCAAGTGGTGATCGACGCCGCCATTAAAGCGATGGGAGAAGGTCGCCTGCAATACACTTCTGCGCTTGGTATTCCTGAGTTGCGAGCAGCCATTGCGCAGCATTATTTGGATAAATTTCAGTTAGAAATTCCTGCACATCGAATTATTGTGACGGCAGGCGCCTCTGCTGGATTGTTGCTGGCGTGTGCTGCGTTGGTTGATCCTGGTACGGAAGTTTTGATGCCTGATCCGAGTTATCCCTGTAATCGTCATTTTGTTGCAGCATTTGAAGGTAAAGCTAAGTTGATCAGTTGTGGAGCGGATGATCGTTTTCAGTTGTCAGATAAATTAGTGCGTCAACATTGGAGCGAGGACAGTAAAGGCGTGTTGTTGGCATCGCCATCCAACCCAACAGGCACATCCATTGAGCCGCTTGAATTGGCAAAAATTATGGCGACTGTCAAAGAAAAAAATGGATTTACTATTGTTGACGAAATTTATCAAGGCTTAAGTTATGATGCCGCTCCATTCTCTGCCTTGTCTTTGGATGAGGATGTCGTAGTGATCAATAGTTTCAGTAAATACTTTAATATGACAGGCTGGCGTTTAGGCTGGCTAGTTGTGCCTGAGCGGATTGTTCCGCAGTTTGAAAAACTCGCCCAGAACTTGTTTATTTGCCCCTCTTCGGTTGCGCAATATGCTGCTTTAGCTTGTTTTTCTAAGGAAGCGACGCGGATCTATGAAGAGCGTAAGGCTGAATTCAAACGCCGTCGTGATTACATCGTTCCAGCGTTGCGTCATTTGGGATTTAATGTGCCAGTGACGCCGGATGGGGCTTTTTATGTTTATGCCGACTGCTCTAGGTTTTCAGATGATGCGGATCAGTTTGCTAAGGAAATATTGAACCTGGCCAATGTAGTGATCGTGCCCGGGCTTGATTTTGGCCCTTCGACAGCGCATCAATATGTGCGTATTTCATATGCAACCTCAATGGATAATTTGCAAGAGGCGGTGAGGCGGATAGCAGATTATTTGCTTAAGCGTACTACGGCTAAGCAAAAAAATAGTTAGTCTCAAATTTCATTTTAATAAACTCAGCATTGCGATCGCCGATACGGCCAGAAATATGTTCTAGGCCTACAAAATTTGCTGCGCCAGTGTCTCCAGAAAAAGTCAGACATTCAAAACGTGCTTTGGCTTCAATATCTCCTGCATAGAGATGATTAACCTTCGAACGAATTAGACCTGTTTAGCTGATCGAATTTTTCATCAATTCCTTTTTATTTTACTGTTCCAAACGCAAGCATATTATTCAATCTGAGCCATAAAAAAATTTAACAGCGCCTGAGCATCGCGAACCTCTCAACTAGTGGGTGAAAATTCGCGTTGGTCAACCTGAAGACCTGGACGGCGAAAATATGAATAGTTGGGTACCTGTCATCTCACAAGGTGACCAGGAAGAATTGCGCAGTCAAAATATTGCGGGAAGTCATTCTCGGCATATTATCAAAACGCATACATCTCATACTCGTTACTCAATGGTGGCAAACGGCTTGGGAGTGTCTATCGTCGAACCTTTCGCGGCAAAAAATGTGGCGCAATAACGATGTCGTCGTAACGCGTTTTGCAAGTGATATCAGTTATCAATACGCAGTTGCTTACCTAATAGGTGGAATTCCATCAGAATTGATGCATAACTTCCGCGCGGCAGCACTTAAAGTGGCGGCTGATGATGACTTTGGTTTTGATGCTTGAGAAGTTAAAATAGTCAATTTTAGAAATCCCCTTTGTTGATGTTGTTAAAAAATGCCAATAAAAAAACCACCTGGAGTAGTTCTCTCAGGTGGTTTTTTTATCATGTTATTTGATTTTACAGTCGCGCTATTTGATCTGGTAGTTTATTTTCGGCAGAGATGTCTTTAGTCTGATTAACCGTATCCAATTTAATTCTAGGCTCCTCTTGAGGGAGTGCAAGTATTGGCGCTGGTGGTGAAGTTGCAAAAATAGATACATTTTTACCAGTGGCAACGTCCTTAAGCCTTCTGTACTCTGCCATGACTCGCGAGCCATATCCTGCATCATTATCGAAAGCCGCAGCGCCTACATACAATTTTAAGCCTGCTTCGACTGAGCCTCCACGCGTCACATAGTCTTTTAAGATCAGAGCCCCTACTTTAATATTTGCTACGGGGTTTAGTGCTGCTTTGATGCCGCCCATTTCTTCAAACTTTTCGTGGTGAATTTTTGACATTACTTGCATTAATCCTTGAGCGCCAACTGGGCTTTCAGCAAAAGGATTTAAGCCAGATTCTATCGCCATGACAGAAAGAATGAGCAAAGGATCAAGTTTGATTTCTTTGGCCGTTAAATATGCCGCGGAAACGAGCATGTTGCTAGCTTCACTAGCAACTCGATAACGTTTGGCGAGCCATGTTGTCACCCATTTTTGCTGACGTTCGTTGCCAAGTGCCTGATTTTCTTCTGTGGCTACTGTGTTTGCTGTTTCTAGGTCCGCTGATTGAGCTATCTGTTGTGGCGTTGCCATTAACATGGTTAGACTTGGTGGCAGTGGATATTCTGCGTTAACAGATTGCTCTATGACCGCGAAAGGTGATAAATTAATGAATTTTTCTGCTAAGACGGGTTTGACAAACATGACTGCGAGAATTGAGATTGCACTTAACCCTAAAATCATTGGTAATCGATGCACCACAGTGATAAAGCCATTTTTAGTCGCATGTACAAAAATGGTGATGAGATTAGTTTTTTCGTTGAGTGCTTGAGTATCTTGTTGTACTGCTAATATAAATTGCTGAAACATAGTACCTCCTGAATCTTCGCAAACCGGCTGATATCGATAAAAATAAATAGATATAAAGCCGCACCTGCAAATCAGAAAATCGTCTCTGTCGTTTAGTGCGATCAAAAGACGCCGGAGTTATTTGCCGATGCACATTCTTCAATGGAGACTGTGCAGAGGAAAATAACTTTAGTCGGGTTTAGGCAATTGCCCTAAAAAGCTATCCTTAAAATTTTAAGCGGGACCCGATCCCAATTGAACACACTGTTGCTTGCTTTTTGTTTTTAAGTTAAAAGTTGAAGCATTCAGAGACATTCAGTGTCAAGTTGGGCGAATTGTAGGTGCGGTTTTATATCAAGTCAATACTATAGAATCAATTCATAATTACTTTTATGTCTTATTAAATCTGCTGCAGCGCAACAAAGTTCAATAAAATCAAGTACTTGCTGGACTTATCTGCCTTATTAAGTTCACATTCTAAAAAAGCTAAATATCATGAAATATTCTGATTTGAGAGACTTCATTTCTCAACTGCAACAAAAAAATGAATTAAAACAGATAGTTATACCGGTTTCGCCCTATTTGGAGATAACAGAGATCTGTGATCGCACTTTGCGTGCTGAAGGCCCCGCCTTACTTTTTACTCATCCGGAGGGGCATTCGATTCCAGTATTAGGTAATTTGTTCGGCACTACCAAACGTGTCGCGATGGGTATGGGCGCGAACGATATTAGCGAATTGAGAAAGATAGGGCACGTCCTGTCAGCGCTTAAGGAGCCTGAACCACCTAAAGGATTAAAAGATATTCTCGGTTTAGGTTCATTGGTGAAAGCGGTATGGGATATGTCGCCAAAGGAGTTGCGTAGCGCTCCATGTCAGGAAATAGTTTGGGAAGGTAACGATGTTGATCTCGCGCGCTTGCCGATTCAGCATTGCTGGCCTGGTGATATTGCGCCATTAATTACCTGGGGTTTGGTGATAACCAAAGGTCCGCATAAAAAACGTCAGAACCTGGGTATCTATAGACAGCAGGTTTTGGGGCGAAATAAAGTCATCATGCGCTGGTTGGCGCATCGAGGCGGCGCGCTTGATTTTCGTGAGCATGGCATCGTCAATAAGGGTAAACCTTATCCGATTGCCGTTGCTTTGGGCGCTGATCCTGCAACGATATTAGGTGCGGTAACGCCGGTGCCTGATAGCCTATCTGAATATCAGTTTGCGGGATTGTTAAGAGGTAGTCGAACGGAATTGGTGAAGGCAATCGGCAGTGAGTTACGTGTGCCTGCGTCTGCAGAGATTGTTTTAGAAGGGCACATCTACCCAGATGATTCACATCCCAGCGGCTATGAGCATGCGCTTGAGGGACCTTACGGTGATCACACTGGTTATTATAATGAGCAAGATTATTTTCCCGTTTTTACGATTGACCGTATTACGATGCGGCGCAATCCTATTTATCATTCAACTTACACTGGCAAACCACCAGACGAGCCGGCCATTCTTGGTGTTGCATTAAATGAGGTTTTTATTCCGTTATTGCAAAAACAATTTTCGGAGATACTCGATTTTTATCTGCCGCCTGAAGGCTGTAGCTATCGCATGGCGGTAGTGCAGATTAAGAAGGCTTATGCGGGTCATGCAAAGCGCGTGATGTTTGGTGTCTGGAGTTTTTTGCGCCAGTTTATGTATACCAAATTTATAATTGTGGTAGACGAGGATGTGAATATCCGAGATTGGAAAGAGGTCATCTGGGCCATTACTACGAGAGTTGATCCGTTACGCGACACCACATTAATCGATAACACGCCGATTGATTATCTTGATTTTGCTTCACCTGTAAGTGGTTTGGGGAGCAAGATGGGTTTGGATGCCACCAATAAGTGGCCCGGCGAGACCAGTCGTGAATGGGGGCGAACAATATCGATGACGCCCGACGTAAAAGCGCGAGTCGATAAAATATGGCAGGAATTGGGATTGTGATGTAATGAGTAGAAATTGGCGGTTTTAGCCTTGATCTGGCAATAAAATTCACCGCACGGAAAGCGCACTATGCGCTATAATTTGAGGTGGCGGGCCCCTGCGCATTGCGGCATGGCCAATCTGGTCAGGTCGGGAACGAAGCAGCCACAGTCATTTCCCGTAAGTGCCGCAGATCAGGCTCGCCTCTTTTCTATCTGGACTCTTCTGTCCAGCTCATTCATGATATTTAATTGAGCACGTATTTTAAAGCGGATATTTTTGTTTGCTTTAATGGAATCTGAATTTTATTTACTGAAGCTACTTGTTCACAGATTACCAATAATGTTTGGTCTTGTATGAGACGCAGTTATTTCTGGTTTTAGTGTGGATGATACGACCCCTCAGACCTAAAAGTGTATACTCATTGCGGCGCTTTCTCATCGAATTTAATTTGTGACAAATAACGAGGTCATGATTTCTGTGGCGTATTAGCTTGCTATGATTGTTTTGTTGGGTGTACGTCGTAGCGGAATTATTTTTGCCCTCTCAGATAAGGTAAAATCGTAGGATGTCATATCAAGTTCTCGCCAGAAAATACAGACCCAAAAGCTTCGAAACCATAGTCGGGCAAGAGCATGTTGTCCGTGCCTTATCGCATGCCTTGGATCAGAAGCGTTTGCATCACGCCTATTTATTTACTGGCACTCGTGGGGTCGGTAAAACTACTTTGTCGCGTATTTTGGCTAAAGCGTTCAATTGCGAAAAAGGGATTACTTCCCAGCCATGCGGTGTTTGCGGCGCTTGCACTGCAATCGATGCAGGGCGCTTTGTTGACTATATAGAGATGGATGCGGCCTCCAATCGTGGTGTGGATGAAATGGCGTCTTTGTTGGAGCAAGCAGTGTATGCGCCATCAAACGCGTGCTTCAAGGTCTATATGATAGATGAGGTTCACATGCTGACTAACCATGCCTTCAACTCGATGTTGAAGACTTTGGAAGAGCCGCCAGAGCATGTTAAATTTATTCTTGCTACAACTGATCCTCAAAAAATTCCTGTTACGGTATTGTCTCGCTGCTTGCAGTTTAATCTGAAGCAAATGCCACCTGGGCACATTGTCAGTCATTTAGACAATATATTAGGCCAGGAAAATATCGAGTTTGATGTTCCCGCCTTACGCTTGTTAGCACAAGGTGCACACGGCTCTATGCGCGATGCCTTGTCTCTGACTGATCAGGCGATCGCCTATTCCGCTGGTAGAGTGACGCTTGACGCCGTGCAAAGTATGCTCGGTTCGCTGGACCAATCTTATTTAATCCGTCTGCTCGATGCCTTAGTGCTTCATGACGGTAAGGGCTTGCTTGATGTCGCCGATGAAATGGCCACGCGTAGTTTGTCGTACAAGGCGGCGTTGCAGGATCTTGGCACTTTGCTGCATCAGATTGCCGTCTCGCAAATGGTGCCCACGGCACTCCCCGATGATTTGCCAGAGTTGCCTGATCTTTTACGGTTGTCCAAACTCTTTGGTAAAGAAGAAATTCAGCTGTATTACCAGATTGTAGTGCATGGTCGAAATGAGTTAGGTCTCGCTCCGGATGAGTACGCGGGATTTAGCATGACTTTGTTGCGTATGTTGGCATTTAGACCAAGTGATGACATTGGTCAACAAGGGGCGATTGGTGCGGCTGGTCATGGTGCTGCGCGGTCAGCCATGGCTAGACCGTTAAACGAGCCAGCAAAAGCGGTAGTGCGAGCATCGAGTGCGTCTTTGGCGGTCACTCCAGCCAATTTAGCACGCGCTAGCGTAGCAACACCTGGTTTAGCATCTGCCATTAACGCCGTGCCAGAAGCGACAATGCATCCCGTCCGTGCGAATGGACCAGCTTTGCCAGTATCCACCAATGCAGAGTCGCCAAAAGCGGCGCTTAGTCCTGCGATGGCGGCCTTAGCTGCTGCGCGTGCAGGCAGTAACAAGACGCTGAATCCGACAACTGTGCCTCGGAATCTCCCATCTGCCCCTGTTATTGTCACTGCGCTTACCCCGACGGTTGCTCCCGTAGTTGCGACAGTAGGGGCATTGGCGGCGTCACGGGCATTTTCTGCTTCTGCGGAAGTGCAGTTTGAATCTGCAGGTATGGATGATTTGCCCCCTCCTTGGGACGATGCACTGTTCGTTGTCGCCCCCCTCGCGGTGATTGAAAATAAAACGATTGAGGTAGTGCAAGTGCTTGTCGTTGTACCGTCGATTCCTGCCGAAGCCCCATTGTTAGAGACTGACGCGGTTAGCGTAAAGGTTGAAATTCCAGAAATAGTGGCAAGTTCACTGCTTGCGATCTCTATACCTGAGATCAACTGGGATGGACATTGGCCGAATTTGGCCGCATCGTTACCCGTGCGGGCGGTAGCACAACAATTGGCACAACAAAGTGAATTGGTGAAGTGCGAAATCAACGGCAATACGGTGGTATTCCATTTACGTGTTCCCTTGCCAACCTTGCTCTCGTCCGGCAGTATCGATAAATTAATTGCAGCGTTGTCAGAACGTTTCTCGCGTGATGTGCGGGTAGAAACGCAAATCGGTGCGGTAGAGCAAACCGCCAATGCACAAGCGGTAGCTGAACGTGCGGCAAGACAGGTCAATGCAGAAAAATCCATACGAAGTGATTCCTTCGTACAGACATTAATGCGAGAATTTGGCGCAACCATCGCCACTGGCAGTATCAGACCAATTTAAAATTTGATTTAGGAGAAATAAAGTGATGAAAAACCAACTCGCGGGCTTAATGAAACAAGCTCAGGCAATGCAAGACAATATGAAAAAAGCCCAGGATCAATTGGCCTTGGTCGAAGTGGAAGGTCAGTCTGGTGCTGGTTTGGTCAAGGTACTGATGACATGCAAAAACGACGTTAAGCGCGTTACGATTGATCCATCTTTGTTTGGCGACGATAAAGATATGCTGGAAGATTTGGTGGCTGCAGCATTCAACGATGCGGTACGTAAAGCGGAAGCCACAAGCCAGGAAAAAATGTCTGGTTTGACAGCAGGAATGCCGATGCCGCCAGGCTTTAAATTGCCGTTCTAATCAGTCATCTGAAGTGCGTTCTCACCATTGCACTTCATTACCATTCAAGTTCAAAAGATCCCCCTCGTGAAATCCCAAAGCAGTCTTGATTTTCTCAGCGAAGCCCTGCGTCGTTTACCCGGCGTTGGTCCGAAATCCGCCCAACGCATGGCCTATCATTTGTTGCAACATGACCGAGAAGGCGCTGAGATGATCGGGCGCGCCATGACGCAGGCGGTTGAAAGAATAAAAAACTGTATTTCCTGCAATACCTTCACCGAGCATCCGCAATGTGATACCTGCCTTGATCCCGAGCGTGATAGCACTTTATTATGCGTGGTAGAGACGCCCACTGATCAGTTGATGATAGAGCAAACCTTGACTTATAAAGGATTGTATTTTGTCTTGATGGGGCGTCTCTCGCCCTTGGATGGCATCGGCCCAAAGGACATTCATCTCGATAAACTCATTAGTCGCGCCACTGACGGCATCGTCAAAGAGGTTGTGATGGCGACTAATTTTAATAATGAAGGCGAAGCGACCGCGCATTACATCGGCGAGACACTGAAAGCCCGTGGACTAGGCGTGACTCGCCTTGCACGCGGTGTGCCTGTGGGAGGTGAGCTTGAATATGTGGATGCAGGCACGATCGCCCGCGCGATGCTAGACAGACGCGCTACCTAATAGTCCCTATAAATGGGTCTTATATTGCAATGACAGAATCGAAGACTACAAACAAAGGCGCGTTAACCGGAATTAAGGTGCTGGAACTCGGCACCCTGATCGCCGGGCCATTTTGTTCGCGCATGCTGGCAGAATTTGGCGCTGATGTCATCAAGATTGAAGCCCCTGGCAATGGCGATCCTTTGCGTCAATGGCGTGTACTGAAAGATGGCACTTCGTTATGGTGGAGCGTGCAGGCGCGCAATAAAAAATGCATTACCTTAAACATGAAGTCGCCTGAAGGGCAAGCCATTGCACGACGCTTGGCCTTGGAGGCGGATATCATCATTGAAAATTATCGACCCGGCGTGCTGGAAAAATGGCAGCTCGGTTACGAGGCATTAAAAGCGATAAACCCCGCCACAATCATGGTGCGTTTATCTGGTTATGGCCAGACTGGTCCGATGAAGGATTTGCCAGGATTTGGTGCCATTGCTGAATCCATGGGGGGCTTGCGTTATGTATCCGGGCATGCCGATCGGCCTCCGGTGCGCGTGGGGATTTCTATCGGAGACTCCGTGGCGGCGATGCATGGCGTAATTGGCGCAATGATGGCCTTGCGCCATCGCGATGTCACTGGAGGCCGCTGGAACAATAAGCCGGGCGAAGCATGTATTGCCGGCGAAGGCCAGATGGTTGATGTGGCTTTGTATGAATCTGTCTTTAATCTGATGGAATCTTTGGTGCCGGAATTTGATCATGCCGGCGTAGTGCGTGAGCGCACTGGCGGCGCATTGCCTGGCATTGTTCCCTCGAATACTTACACCACCGGTGACGGTGAAAATATTGTTATTGCTGGCAATGGTGATGCTATTTTTCATCGGTTGATGAGGGCGATAGGGCGGGAAGATATGGCAAATGATGCGCAGTTAGTCCGTAACGACGGACGTGTTCCACGCACTGCAGAAATAGATATCGCCATTCAGTCCTGGTGTGCGACGCAAAGTATAGACAGTGCATTACAAGTCTTGACGGAGGCGGAGGTACCTGTCGGAAAAATTTATTCTGTGCGTGACATGATGCATGATCCTCAATTTTTGGCGCGCCAGATGTTCGAGCAACATGCATTTGCTGATGGAACGCCAGTTAAGCTACCTGCCATTACCCCAAAGATGTCCGCTACGCCAGGGAAAACCAATTGGCTGGGACCTCAACTGGGACAGCATAATGATGAGGTTTTGCGGGATATGGGATTTGACGATACCGAAATCGCAAAGATGAGACTGAACAAGATTATTTAAAATAAAAACTGGAGCGCATGATGAACAAGAATTTTTTCAAGCAATTTGCCATAGCAATTATTTTGTTTTTGTTGGGTTACTTTACGTTCAATAGCAAACTGTTTGCTGCCGAGATTTCTGCTATCCCGGCAAGCAACGTCAACATAGAAACTAACCCAGGGTCTTCAAATAATCTCTAATCCCTGCTAGCAGCATTTCTACCGCCATCGCTGTCAAAATGAGTCCCATTAGCCGTTCAAATGCCGTCATGGCACGGATGCCGAGTACCCTTTGCATACGTTCTGCGCTTAAAAGTACAACCAGCCAGACCACGGCCACGGCCGTAAGTGCAGCGATGTGAACTGCGACATCAAGTCTGCTATCAGAAGAAAATAACAGGACCGTCGCCAGCGATGATGGCCCTGCCAGAGCAGGGATGGCTAGTGGCACAATGAATGGTTCATGGTCACCTTCAATATCGCCAAAAA
Organism: Undibacterium sp.; assembly: GCA_014376575.1. The sequence continues at coordinate 15,641 of JACMRF010000007.1, read as the reverse complement.
TTCCGCCTTCCTGCGGAAACACCATACGCAAGGCGATCAGAAATAAGATTACGCCACCACCGATACGCAACGACACTTCGGAAAGCTGCAGTGCAGTGAGGAAGTGTTTGCCAAAAAACATAAACAGCAACAGCAAGACAAAGGCAATAGTGCACTCGCGCACGACCACCCGCCAGCGCCGCTCTGGCGCCACATGAGAGAGTGCGCTGACAAAAATTGGAATATTGCCAAATGGATCGGTGACGAGAATCAATAGTACGAAGGCTTGAAAGAAATCTTGGGTCATTTTTTCTCTAAAAAATTAAGGAGACGAGTAGAGGTGTGAAGTTTACATATAATGTTGATGGCAGGCCCAACGCGCACTATCCATGCGCTTCTTCAGCCTATCTGGCCTGCAGCCCGCACGGGGATTGCGTCTCCGGCATGACACTTTTTAAAATTTATCAAACACAACATATTTTGCCTGATTTTCCTGCTGAAGTTGGACTTATGTCAATCCATTGAGGTAAGCAAATTTGAGGTACGGCTCTATTATCCACGTTAGATGGCATACAGCAAGCAAGTATGCGGAAATTAACGTTACTATAACGCCCTAACGTAGTCGTTAAATATGACATCTTGAAGACACTAAATTTATCCTATGAATGAAATAAAAGAACGTCCTGATACACCCTGCGTGGCCGTTTGCTCCACCACTTTTGATGATGTTTGTCGCGGTTGCGGACGCACGGTTGCCGAGGTGGCAGAATGGGTGTTCATGTCTCAGGGCCAAAAAGATCAGGTCTGGACACGCATACTCTCAGAAGGTTATCCGCGTCGAAATCGCTAAGTACTCATCCACTATACTTAAACTGTTGCCCTCGCTACTTTCACTTTCACTTTCACTTACAAGAACAAATCAATATTTATTGGAGATGCTGCAATGACAGAACCACAGAAAAAATCGCGTCGCCGTTTTATCCTGGGCGGTTTAGGCGCAGCAGGTGCGCTCGTCGTTGGTTGGGGCATGTTGCCTCCGCGCCAAAGGCTACGTGGCGCGTCGCCATTATCATTTGATGCCGATGAAGTAGCCTTAAACGGCTGGATAAAAATTGCCAAAGACGGCAACGTGATCGTTGCCATGCACAGAAGTGAAATGGGGCAGGGCATTCACACGGCATTGCAGATGTTGGTTGCAGAAGAGCTCGATGTACCCATGAGTATGGTTAGGCCCATGCACGCACCCATCGATAAAATCTACGGCAATATTGTTGCATTGACAGATGGCTTGCCATTTCACCCGGACGATACCGGCACGCTCAAAAAAACGGCTCAATGGATGACCGCAAAACTCGCCCGCGAGCTGGGCCTACAAATGACGGGTGGCTCATCAAGCGTCAAGGATGCATGGATGCCCCTGCGAGAAGCGGGGGCGACGGCGCGTGCGATGCTGGTTAATGCAGCGGCGAAAGAATGGAATGTGCCTGCTGCCCAATGTACAGTCAGTGACGGAATCGTCTCTCATCCCTCAGGAAAAAAAGCTCATTATGGTGAGCTGGCCGCCAAAGCGATTGCCAGTGAGCCTGGCGAGATTCGACTAAAACATCCGAATGATTTCAAGCTTATCGGAACCGCTCAGGCGCGTACCGATAGCGCAGCAAAGGTCAATGGATCGGCCCAATTTGGCATCGATGTAAGGCCGCCAGGCATGCTGTATGCGGCGTTGACCATGAGTCCTGTCATCGGTGGAAAAATTAAAAAGGTCGATGCTGATGCCATTAAGTCGATGCGCGATGTTATTCAGGTAGTCGATTTTTCAAGTGCAGTGGGAGACACCTGGGTTGCGGGCGTTGCAGTCGTTGCCAAGTCATACTGGAGTGCAAAACAAGCGCTCGCCGCATTACCCGTGACCTGGGATAGCGGGCCGCATGCCAACTTATCGAGCGCCTCGGTCTTCAAAGAGCTGAGCGACAAGTTAGCATCTGATTCTGGTTTTACGTATTACAAAAAAGGTGATCCTGCCGCAGTATTGGCGCTCAATTCTGCAAACCTGATCAAGGCGCAATATCGGGCACCTTTTTTAGCGCATGCCACGATGGAGCCGATCAATTGCACTGCGCAATTTAACAACGGCAAACTCGATTTGTGGGTATCAACCCAGGTACCGAGCATTGCCGTTAACGTCGCCGCAAAAATTGCCAAGATTAAATCTGAAGATGTGAATTTGCATATGACTTATTTGGGTGGCGGTTTTGGTCGCCGCCTGGAAGTGGATATGGTGGTGCAAGCTGTGGCGATCGCAATGCAAACCAAAGGCGCTCCGGTGCAGTTGATCTGGAGTAGAGAAGACGATATCACGCACGATATGTATCGTCCTGCCGCGGTAGCGCGCTTTGCTGCCTCGCTTGATGCGAATGGAGTGGTTACCGCATACGATAATAAATCAGCCTCTGGTTCTATCGTGCATCAGGTCTTGAAGCGCACCTTTGGCTTGTTAGGTGCCGGGCCGGATAAAACTACTGCCGAGGGTGAGTTTGATCTGCCTTACGAATTTGCCCACCAGCAGATCGCGCATGTGATCGTGCCGACACCGGTGCAATTGGGGTTTTGGCGTTCAGTTGGCCACTCGCATAACGCATTTTTCAAAGAGAGTTTTATCGACGAATTGGCGCACGCTGCTGGCAAGCATCCAGTGGCGTTTCGTCAGGAACTATTAAAAAATCATCCGCGCCATTTGGCCGTGCTAGACGCCGCTGTGGCTAAGGCAGGGCAAGCCATGCCAGGGCGTGCATTGGGTGTGGCGCTGCATCAATCATTTGGTACGATAGTTGCAGAAGTTGCCGAAGTATCGGTGCAGGACAAGCAAATCCGCGTGCATAAAGTGACCTGCGCGGTCGATTGCGGTATTGCAGTTAATCCCCTAATAATCGCGCAGCAGATGGAGTCAGGGATTATTTTTGGTTTGAGCGCAGCTTTATATGGTGAAATTACGATTAAGGACGGACAGATTGAGCAGCGTAATTTTCATGATTACCCGGCGCTACGAATGGGGGAAGCACCAGAAATTGATACCATCATCATGAAAAGTGCAGAGTCGCCAGAAGGAATAGGCGAACCTGGCACTCCACCGATCGCGCCAGCAGTGGCGAATGCCATTTACTCGCTGACGGGGAAGAGATTGCGTAGCTTACCTTTACGCCTTTCCTAGCAATATTTAAAAAGACATGTTGTCAAATTGATTAATAATTTAATATTTATTTTTCATGCATTAAGGCGATGCGGGCGCTTCAGCATGCATTTTTTTAATACCAGTTGTTTGTGAATGAAAAAGTTTCAATCATTTTAGTAAAAAATCAATTTACTTTTTAAGACGTAATTAAGATTATTAATCTACTTATTTTGTTAATACATCTATTTTTTTCATTCGTTTGTTTTTTTGGCAGAATTTTATTTGGTTTAGAGTTTACCCTCTCATTTTTTCACATTGTGAAAAAACAACGACTGCATTTCCAAAAAAATCAAAGTCTGATTTACTTCTATCCAGCTATATGGGGAATAGCAATGTCGACAGAATGACAAAGATCATAATGCATTCGGCATGGTTGCTTCAGCGTTCTTGCTGGGATAAAGATTAAATGCCCCTAGGTCTGATCCACTTCCACATGTTTTTTGTATTGGTAAAAGTTAGCGCTATCCGTGTTGACGAATGCCTTCACTAGGGAAAAATCCCTAACAAATAGAAAAATGGAGACAAAATGGAAAAAACTTTAAAACTGCATCAACTATCACGTCCTTTGCTACTCGTTACTTTGGTGACTGCAGCATGTAACGTCATGGCGGCTGATCGTATCGATCTCGAAAAGCAGGTTGCACCCGCTGCAAAAATGCTGACAGGCCAAGCTAAGACGCATGAATTACTCGGTTTGAATGCTGCGGATATTCAAGAAGTACGTAGCCAAAAGTATGCAAATGGAAAAGTGATCACACGTTTCGAACAATTGCACCAAGGTGTTCCAGTCTGGGGTGAGGCAATTGTTCAGCATGCAGAAGCAAATCAGTCGCAAGCTTCTTTTTCAGGTGCAATGTTGAGCAATGTCGCCAATGATTTGCCTAGCGTTAAACCAATTTATTCTATTGCCCAAGCGTTAACTCTTGCTAAGACTCAGGCTCGCGCGAATGGCAATACAGAAAATGATCAAGCCAAGTTGTATGTCAAACTCGGTAAAAATAATGTGGCGCAGTTGATGTATGTCGTGTCGTTCTTGACGAAGACTAGCTCCAACGCACCAAGTCGTCCATTTTTTATGATAGACGCCAATACTGGTGCAGTATTGGATAAATGGGAAGGTATAACTCATGCACTTTCTGGGACTGGTCCAGGCGGCAATACTAAAACTGGTCAGTATGAGTACGGTACAACTGCTGGCTACGGCTTCATGGATGTACTCGTCAGTGGAACTACATGTAAATTAAGTAGCGCGAATGTTGATACTTACAACATGAATGGCGCGACGACTGGCGCCGGAACGTTGCATAGTTTTACATGCCCGCGTAACACTGTTAAAACTATTAATGGCGGTTTTTCGCCAATGAATGATGCACATTATTTTGGTAACCAAGTATTTAACATGTACCAAACGTATCTTGGTGTCCGGCCTATCAGCCAGAAATTAGTGATGAAAGTACATGTTGGCGTTAATTATGAAAACGCCTTCTGGGATGGCAGCTCTATGAACTTCGGAGACGGGGCGACAACATTTTATCCTTTGACTTCGCTTGATGTCACTGGCCATGAAGTTAGCCACGGTTTTACGGAACAAAACTCTAACCTGACCTACTCAGGCATGTCTGGCGGTATGAATGAAGCATTCTCAGATATGGCGGGTGAAGCAGTAAAGTACTACGTTAAAGGAAGCAATGATTTTAAAGTTGGGGTAGATATTTTTAAGGCAACAGGTGCCTTGCGATACATGTACAACCCGCCGTTGGATGGCGCGTCAATTGATAACGCAAGTCAATACACAAGTAGTCTTGATGTTCATAATAGTAGCGGCGTATTCAATAAAGCCTTTTATTTGCTGGCAACCAAGGCCGGCTGGAATACGCGCAAAGCCTTCGAAGTGATGGCGGATGCCAATCGGCTTTTCTGGACTGCGGGTAGTACTTTCAACCAAGGTGCCTGTGGTGTCGAGAAAGCGGCAATAGCACGCGGATACACAGTTGCCGATGTCACTGGTGCTTTTGCAAGTGTTGGCGTTGTGGGCGGTTGTGGCGGGGGTACTACTCCACCATCAGGCGCTATCGCCTTGACTAAAGATGTATCAGTGGGTTTTGCTGGTGCGGCAGGCACTCAAGCCAAGTATACATTTGTTGTTCCTACGGGTTCGACTAACCTTAGCTTTAAAATGTCGGGTGGCACGGGCGATGGCGATATCTATACGCAGTTGACGACAGATCCAACTACAACGTCATACTTGGCGAAATCTGACGGTGCAACAACTGCAGAAAGCATTTTGATTGCGACGCCAACAGCAGGCACTTACCATTTATTGGCAAATGCTTATGCTGCGGTGAGTGGCGCTTCTATTGTCGCCAGCTATTCAACAGGCACACCGTCTACATGCACTCCATCAGCAACTGTGTTGTGTAGTGGAACGGCGGTGACAGGTATTACTCTCGTTCTAAATGCCACAAGGACATTCACGATTGTCGTTCCTGCTGGCAAAACCAGCCTGACATTCAAGTTATCCGGTGGCACTGGCGATGGTGACATCTACTCGAAACTTGGCGCAGCCCCGACGACGACGGTCTATGACAATAGTTCGACTGGTTCAACTAACACTGAGACGATCACTGTTACGGCTCCCGCAGCTGGTACTTATTATTTAATGTTAAAAGCGTATGCTGCCGTGAATTCTGCGAGTTTGGTTGCAACGATCCAGTAATTGCTGTTTTGATTTAAAAGCCTCTCTCGCTCTGAGAGAGGCTTTTTTATTTAATAAAGTTAAATTTTCTAAAAGTATCTATTAATAAAGATCTTTCAATTTTCGATATGGAAATTTGAATTATATGTAGAAATTTATCGACGGATGGCGTAATCATTTTATGATTAATCGTCATCTATCTCTGCAAATTTTATATATTTATAGACATCTCGATTGTGGGTTTTGAACCCAAGTTTCGTGCTAGGATTTCAATCTCTCTTTTTTTCGCTGAATTCGATATCCAAGATCAGCTTACTTTTTATTTTTATGAACAAAAAAAGCTATTTACACCATCGCCCTAAAACCATTAACGCATCAGCTTCTCGCCGCAATCTTGGCTTTACTTTGATTGAAATCATGGTAGTAGTTGTCATTATGGGGATTCTTGCGGCCTTGGTTGTGCCCAAATTAATGGGGCGTACTGGCGATGCCCGTATCGTTGCAGCAAAGCAGGATATTGCGACAATGATGGGTGCATTAAAGTTATATAAGCTCGACAACATGCATTACCCAAATACAGAACAAGGATTGCAAGCCTTGATTGTCAAGCCAACTTCCGGGCCATCTGCAAATGGCTGGAAAACCGGTGGTTATGTGGATAAATTACCCAAGGATCCTTGGGGTAATCCTTATCAATTTTTATCTCCAGGTATAAAAGGGGAAGTTGATATTTTTTCCTTGGGGGCAGATGGACTTCCAGGAGGCGTTGGTGATGATGCAGATATTGGCTCGTGGGATCTGTAAATTTAACCTCTAGCGAATCGCCGCTTGTGAAAACCTCTAGTCTGCAGATAAACGAGCGAGGCTTTACTCTTCTTGAGCTTTTAGTGGTGCTGGTTATTATTGGAATTATGTTAGGCGCTGTATCTTTCAGCACTCTACAAAGCAGTCGGCAGCGTTTGCTGACAGATGCTCAGCGCATTGCATTATTACTTCAGTTGGCACGAGAAGAGGCGATCGTGCGTAATCGCCCTACTGCATTTGAAGCAAATCAACAGAGCTACCATTTTTTAGTTAGAAACGAAAATAAATGGGAGCTCATTAACGATCTCGATATGCTGCGCGAGCGCGAATTTTCTCTTTCTCCTATCCATCTTTCGATGACGCCTTCTAATCGTGTTGATGCAAATGAATTGCGTATTGTATTTGGCCGTGAGCCGGTCGATAAACCATTTGTGCTCGATATGATGGTTGGTGAAGATCATGTCACCATTAAAGCGGACGGCATTGGTCATTTTGTCGTCGAATGAGATATTGATGAACGTAAAATTATTTTTAAGCTCCTATAAGGCATCGTCGCGCGGCTTTACTTTGCTTGAAGTGTTAGTAGCACTCGTCATTGTAGGTACTGCTTTAGGGGCGAGTTTGCGTGCTGTAGGTAGCCTGACGCAAAATAGCGGTGATTTGCGTGCGGCGATGATGGCAAGTTGGTCGGCGGAAAATCGATTGTCGCAAATAAGACTTGGTCATGAGTGGCCATCGCTTGGAGAACGAAGTTTTCCATGCCCCCAAGGCGAGTTGAATTTGATTTGTGAAGAACATGTATTGGCGACGCCAAATCCGTCGTTTAGAAGAGTAGAAGTATTGGTGTTTGAAGCATCGCATCCAGATCGACGCATCGTTAAGTTGACGCAGGTGGTACCAAATGCGCTTTAAGAAAAAAATATATTCGGGCTTTACATTAATTGAACTCTTGGTGGCGATATCGATACTTGCCATTATTGCTGTACTGGGGTGGCGTGGCCTCGATAGCATAGTGAGAGCACGAAAAAGCTTAAATGCTGAGCTTGAGCAAACCAGGGGAACGCAAATTAGTTTTGCGCAATTGGAAAACGACAGCGCACATCTCGCAGGAGTGAATTTATTATCGAATCATGAGAGCTTGCGTGCCGCACAGCAAAGACTCATCATGATTCGGACTGTCTATGAGGATAACCAGCCGAGCCGTTTGCAGGTAGTGGCTTATCGAGTTGTTGAAGGCGTGTTGAGTCGGCGCGAATCGAATGCGACGCGTGATATGAAAATTCTTGATGCCGACTGGCAAAACGCGCTCAACGACAGAGACACCATGCCAGTGGTTAATTTGCAATCAGACATCGTATCGTTAGATATGCGAACTTGGAATAATGACGAAAATACTTGGCGTATTGCAGGTAGTGACATTGCATCCGAGACAATTGGCGCAACTAATGCTCAGCGTCCTAAGTCCGCACCATCAAAAACCGGGCTGGAAGTATCTTTGCAGTTACGTGGCCGTGAACACCCATTACTTAAATTATTTTTACTGGGTGCTGCATGAATAAGAATCACCAAAGCGGAGTTGCTGTCGTGACGGCGCTCCTATTAACTACCTTGGCGATTACAATTGTTGCTAGCCTTTTTTGGCAGCAGCAAGTGCAGGTTAGATCAATTGAAAATCAGCGATTTCAATTGCAAAAAAAATGGGTTTTACGAGGCGCGTTGGATTGGGCGAGATTAATTTTGCGGGAGGATTTACGCACTTCTCGCGACAAAGTAGACCATTTGGGTGAGCCTTGGGCGGTTACGCTGGGAGAAACGCATCTCGATCAATATGTCGAAAATGGTAAGAGCGATACCGATGATAGTGAGGCGAGTTTATCCGGGCAAATAACAGATGCGCAATCACGCTTTAATTTGAATAATTTGGCATCGGCCGGGGTTCCAAATTTAAGTGAAATTGCCATGTTCTCTCGCTTGCTGACGAACTTGAGGATGGATTCTACTTTGGCAAAAAGTGTGGCTGCCATGATTGCTTCTACTCAAAATAAGACGGACGTCGCTGGTGTTGGAACTGGCGCTGGCAGCGAGGTCCCTGCGCCTAGTACAGGGGTATCTTCCGGCACGGCTTTGCCTGGTTCAGCAACAACTGTGGATGATAACGCAAAGAGTATGTCAATTGAGCTCAATCCTGAAGTACAATTCTTGCGCTTTAGTCAAATTGATGACCTTTTGGCCGTAACTGGTTTTACACCAGAAATGGTTGTCCGCTTAAAAGAATATGTCGCAGTATTACCTTTTAAGACGAGCGTTAATCTCAATACGACTTCTAAGGAAGTATTGGCAGCAAGACTGGATATCAGTCCGACAGACGCCGCTTTGATTGTGGCAGGGCGTGATCGAGCCTATTTTTATGGGGTAGTAGATTTTAAGGCGCGCTTCCCTGGTAAATTGGGCTCGCATGAAAACGAGATTTCCTTTTTTACGAATTATTTTTTTGTGAACGGAAAAGTAAAATTAAGTCGTTCGGCATTGGAAATCAACGCCTTAATAGAACGCACTGATGTCGCAACCAAGGTGTTGTGGGTAAGAGAAAATTAAATCGCGATTTGGGTATTCGTTATTCATAAATAAATTTCACGAGACGCGATCAAAGGCACAAATAAAAAAATGGCAAGCACACTGTACATACTGTTACCTTCTAAAGCTGTGGCGCGGACATCGCCGGACTGGGTAAAACGCGCACGCCCATTTGCTTTAGTGTCTGACGATGGTGCGATTGTGCAGCAAGGGCAGCAAACATTGGCGGATCTAAAAAGTCTAGCAATGATTGCCCGCCAGGTAACACTGTTGTTGGCGGCTAGCGATGTCAGTTTAATGACGGTAAAAGTGCCTTCTATGTCTGCTGCTAAACTTAAGACCGCGTTGCCTAATTTAATAGAAGATCAATTACTGGATGATTCTTCTGAATTGATTTTACTTTCCAATGCGCCAGTTAACGGTATGTGTACGATAGCCGTTGTCGATAGGTCGTGGATGGAATTTTTGCATGCTCAAATGCAAATTATAGAAGCGAGAAAGCTTACGGCATATTCCCTTTCAATGACGATCGCAACTGATTCTGATGCGATGACGGCGATCATTGAACCAGACGAACAGGTAACGGAATTTGCCTTTCGTTATGCCGGACAGATCGGTGCCGGCCTGACGGTTATTGACAATCTAAAAGTTGGCACATTCACTGATGCTGCACAGCGGATGCTGAAGACCTTAAGCCTGTTTGCCGCAGACTCGCAGGTTAAGGTATCTATTCCTGCGGATTACATGGAAATCTTTCAACAGTTAGTAGAGAAAGACGATGCATTGGCACAGCATTTTAACTTTCAAGCGCTTGAGTGGGAAACGCGGATTTCGGGTTTAAGCGCAACCTCCATTGATTTGATGTCATCTGTAACTCATGATAATCAACTGTCCTTTGATTGGGGCAAATGGCGCTGGCCTTTAGGTTTGGCTGCGGCTGCGGCAATCTTGAATCTTGCTGGATTAAATTTTCAATGGTTGTCTATGAAGCGTGAGGCGCAGGGGTTGAGTGATTCTTTGGTGCAGACTTATCGCACGAGTTTTCCTAAAGAAACGGTCATTCTTGACCCTCTCGCGCAAATGCAGCAAAAAATTAACTTGTCGCGAAAAATTGCTGGGCAATCAACTCAGGAAGATTTCTTAGTGCTGGCGGCACAATTTGCGCAAGTGTGGGACATGGCAATCGCAGGCAAACAGCCAGCGCCTTCGGTGGTGTCGATGGAATATAAAGAGCATAGTTTGTTTGTTAAAACTAAGTCGATAGGATTGCTGCCAGTAGAACAATTGCGAACTGGTTTGCAAGAACACGTTTTGATATTAGTGTCGTCGACAGATGGCGTCTTGCAAGTAAAGCCTGGTCGCGGAGAACGTAAATGAAACAAAACATCATTGGAGAAAATTTCTCTACGTTTTGGCAACAAAGAAGTGCGAAAGAGCGCCGTTCGTTTAGCCTAGCAACAATTATCGTTTCGTTCGCATTGATTTATTGGATATTTATCAATCCAGCTGTTACTAACAAAGCGAGACTTGACGTAGCGATACCGCAGTTGCGACAGCAGGTGAGCGAAATGGCTACGATGTCTGGCCAATATGCGCAAATCGCGACAGCAATGGCAGAGAATATAGAGCCAGTAACGCGCGAGGTAATCGAGGCGTCGTTAGTGCGCAAAGGTATCAAGGCACAATCATTAACGGCGTCAGATGATATTGTTCGTTTGCAAATAACCAGTGTTTCTTACAGTGCCATAATGGAATGGATGCTTGAAATGCAAAAAGCTGCGCGTCTCACCGTAGAAGAGGCGAGGGTAACTGCGTTATCAGAGAAAGGACAAGTTGGCGTAGTGCTGACAATGAGGCAGCAAAAGGGTGCTGCTTGATATGTCAAGAAAAGCGGGTCTATTTTGTATAGTCATTGCCATTTCGAGCGCCGTTGCGACAGCGCTGATTTTTTTGCCGGCTAGTTGGTTGGCATTGCTACTTGAAAAACAAACTGAGGGTCGATTGACTTTAGGAGATGTCCAAGGAAGTTTCTGGAAGGGGTCTGCATTTGTTGGCGGGGCTTCTGGCATTAATGGTCCAGTGACTCCTCTTTTTCCAGGGCGCTTTTCGTGGCGTATATCTCCGATTATTTTGCTTGGGCAAGTTGATGTTGAGCTGGAAAATTCAACATCGCTATCTCAACCGGCAAGATTAACTGGCAATTTGAGTCAATGGCATCTTTCTGCAGCAAGTTTGTTTTTGCCGCCAGAACGTTTGGAAGCTTTGGGCGCACCCCTCAATACTATAGGCCCAAGCGGACAATTACGATTAAGTTGGAGCGCGCTTGAATTTACAAGATACGCAGATAAGCTTGATGTCACAGGCTCTTTGCAATTAGCAATGACAGATATGGGTTCTCGTCTATCGTCAATTAAACCTCTTGGCAGTTATCAATTGACATTTGATTGGCGTGGACAAAATGCTGATGTCGCTTTAGCGACAGTTAAAGGACCGATGATGTTAAGTGGCGCCGGAATTTTACAAGGCGGGCGTTTTCAGTTTTCTGGTAAAGCGTTTGCAGAGGCAGGGCAAGAGGACAGGTTAGCAAATTTACTCAATTTGCTTGGGCAACGTCGTAAAGACGGCGATAAAGATGTGATAGCGTTAGAGTTCAAATGAGAAAAAATCCATTGAAGGCAATACCAACCATGACAGCAACAACTGTATCAGTGCAGCAATCTCCGCAGCTGCGCCAATGGCTACGCCTACCTGCAATTGTTCTATTAAGTGCAAGTTTTTCTTTAACGGGGTCATTTAATGTTTACGCACAAGATCCTGCACAAAATGTAGCTGCGTTGAATTTTGTTGGTGCCGATATTGAATCTGTAGTGAAAGCGATTGGCCATTTCACCGGCAATACTTTTATTATTGACCCTCGTGTCAAAGGCCAAATTAATTTGGTGTCGGAAAAGCCGTTGACGAAGGATCAGGCGTTTAAATTGCTTGCGTCGAGTTTGCGACTGCAGGGTTATGCCATCGTCACTGCCGATGGTTACACTAAAGTGGTACCAGAAGCCGACGCCAAATTGCAGGCCGGTCCGACTCAAAATGAGGCCGTCCGGGGCGATCAAATAGCGACCCAAATCTATCGGTTGAATTACGAATCGGCAAACAATATCGTGACTGTTTTGCGGCCGTTAATTTCGCCGAATAATACGATCAACGCAAATCCGGGCAATAACTCTATCGTCATTACTGACTATGCAGACAACCTGAAACGTTTGTCTAAGATTATTGGTGCCTTAGATGTACCTGCTAATAATGATCTGGAAGTGGTGCAGATTAAGTATGCTATCGCTAGCGACATAGCGACATTAGTGTCGCGCCTGACTGATAGTAATCAGTCAGGCTCTGGTGACAGCGGGCGCATGGTACTGCTGGCAGACCCACGCACTAACTCTGTCCTTGTCAAAGCGCCATCCGCAGCGCGTGCTAATTTGGTGAAATCGCTCATTGATAAACTTGATCAGCCAACTGCTTTGCCAGGCAATGTACATGTCGTTTATTTGAAGAATGCGGAGGCGGTAAAGCTTGCGCAAACTTTGCGTTCTATCCTTAGCTCGGACAGTGCGCTACCAACTAGTGGAAATACAAATTCATCCCTTTCTCCCGCTGGCGCAGTAAATTCCGCGCTGGCATCTGGTACTGCTGCTGGAGCAGGAGGTTCTGGTTTGCCTACTAGTTCATTGAGTAATGCGTCCAGCGGAAATCAGTCTTCAAGTGTAGGAGGTGGTTTTATTCAGGCTGATGCGGCTACCAATACGCTGATCATTACCGCTAGCGAATCGGTGTATCGGAATATGCGTGGGGTAATTGACCAGCTGGATGCCCGTCGTGCGCAGGTTTACGTCGAAGCACTGATTGTCGAAATTTCGCCTAAAAATGCACTTGATTTTGGGATTCAATGGATGGCAGCAACGGGCGACAAAAATAGTAGTTATCGGGTCGCAGGCGGCACTGCTTTTTCGACAGCTGGTGATAATTTATATAACTTAGCCAAAGCAAATGCGGCTACGGCTGGCTCCTTGTTGCCGAGTAACGGGTTAAGCGTTGGCTTGTTTAAGCAGATCGGAAATCAACTTGGGTTGGGCGCGCTAGCTCACGCAATCGCGAGCGATAATAGTAATAACGTCTTGTCAATCCCAACGCTACTCACCCTTGATAATGAGGAAGCAAAAATTGTTGTCGGTGAAAATGTCCCCTTTATTACTGGATCATTTACGCAAACAGGTACTGCAGGCGCCAATCCATTTCAAACAATTGACCGTAAAGATGTGGGTATTAAATTGACCATTAAACCGCAGATATCTGAAGGCGGTACGGTTAAGCTGGCAATTTATCAGGAGGTCTCGAAAGTGACGGCATCGGGTACTTCTGGTCCGACTACCAGTCAGCGATCAATCTCAACAAATGTGCTGGTTGATGATGGCGATATCATCGCTTTAGGTGGTTTGATTGATAATACGACGACTGGTGGTATTGAAAAAATTCCATTGCTTGGGGATATACCTTTTTTGGGTAACTTGTTTAAATATCAAACCAAAACAATCGACAAAAAGAACCTGATGGTATTCATTCGCCCGACAGTCATTCGTACCGCCGAGCAGGCGAATAAGGTGTCGTTGGACAGATACGACTACTTAAAGGCGCAATACATTCAAAGTACAGAAAATGGCGAGTCTGATTTTCCAATTAAATTTGATAAAGGAAATTTAATGACCCCGACATCGACTACACCTACAGCGAAAATAAAAATTGATAACGCCGGGGTTAAGTAATCAGCATGTTAGAAAACCGCCTGTTACCTTACGCTTTTGCGCGTGATTTTTCTATTCTTGCCAGTCGTCATGGTGAGGGAGAGCATACACAAATAGAACTGACTGTATCGAAAGAGACTAGCCCAGCAGCCATCTCCGAAGCTGGGCGCCGTTTCGGTATGGTGAAGCTCAAAGTGATGCCATATGCAGAATTATTGCTAGAAATCGCTAAAGCCTACGCCGGCTCTGGAGGAGATGCTGCTGATGTAGTCGGAGAGGTTGAATCTGATCTTGACCTGGCTAAGCTCATGCAAGATATGCCAGCAATTGAAGACTTATTGGAATCGGCCGATGATGCACCCGTTATTCGTATGATCAATGCGTTGTTAACGCAGGCTTTGCGAGAAGGAGCATCCGATATTCATATTGAGCCGTTTGAACAAATTTCAGTGGTACGTTTTCGTATTGACGGTGCTTTGCGCGATGTAGTCAGACCTAAGAAAGCGCTACACGCTTCGCTGATCTCTCGTATCAAGATCATGGCACAGCTTGATATTGCCGAAAAACGTCTGCCGCAAGATGGACGTATTACTTTACGTATTGGTGGCAAACCTGTCGACGTACGGGTTTCTACTTTGCCGACAGGGCATGGAGAGCGTGCCGTATTGCGATTACTCGATAAAGAGGCTGGTAAACTTGATCTGAGTAATTTGGGTATGAATGACGAAGTATTGCAGCAATTTGATAAATTAATTGCGCAGCCCCATGGCATCGTGCTGGTGACAGGGCCAACTGGGTCGGGGAAAACTACTACTTTGTATGCCGCTCTCTCTCGGGTGAATGCTGGTACAACTAATATCTTGACAGTTGAAGATCCGATTGAATACGAATTGCCCGGTGTTGGACAAACCCAAGTTAATGCCAAGATCGACATGACCTTTGCAAAGGCGCTAAGAGCGATATTGCGGCAGGATCCTGACGTCATCATGATTGGTGAAATACGCGATCTGGAAACGGCGCAAATCGCAGTGCAAGCATCACTTACTGGCCATTTAGTATTGGCGACGTTGCATACCAACGATTCTGCTGCGGCAGTCACGCGTTTGCTTGATATGGGGATTGAACCGTTCTTGCTTTCCTCCTCCTTGCTCGGTGTGGTGGCGCAACGCCTGGTACGAAAGTTGTGCACACATTGCAAACGTTTTGATGGCGAACGCTGGCATGCCGAAGGCTGCGAGCATTGCGGCCAAACCGGTTATCAGGGCAGGGTGGGTGTCTATGAATTGCTGCACACAACCGAAGCCATACGCTCACAAATTCATCATCAGGCCGCTGAAGCAGAGATTCGTTCTGCAGCCCAGCGCGATGGCATGAAAACCATGCGCGAAGATGGCGAAAGATGGCTAAATGCCGGTGTTACCACTAAAGAAGAAATCTTGCGAGTCACTAAAGAGTAGCTAAAACGTAGCCGAAGAGTGAACAAGAATAACGAGACAGTAGCTCAGTAGCAGTTTAGAAAACAGAGAGCCAAAAACAGTGCCAGCATTTCGATATGAAGCCGTTG
>JACMRF010000074.1 GCA_014376575.1 Undibacterium sp. | reverse complement strand
GTGGTTGGCGAATCAGTTGATTGATGGTTGGCATCGTTTTTAATCCAACAAAATACAACATTAAACACAAACCCGGAAACGGTTGCCCGGGGACTTAAATCTATTTAAGTATTAAATTCACACTTAACACACTCGACGACTCATTTCATCCTAGCTGCATTCAGACAACACACACAGCATAAACTATTTAAAATCGAGAACTCGCGAGTTTATCCCACAAGGACATTCGAGTCAATCAAAACGAGTGAACAATACTTTAAATAAGGTATGGAGGCTAAATTTCTTTGTGAAGTTAATTTTATGCCATTTTTCGACGCATAAATAACCGAGTGAAATGCGTGAACACAAATCTTCTCTTTCGCATCATGATTTGTTTAATGCCATGCCTTTCCAGGTTGCAAAAAAATTATGGGGTCAAAGACAACATTGCGGTATCACGTCAAGATTTACTCTTGTTTATTGCAATACGCTAAGCTCGATAAAATGTCGTCTTTCAGCGCGCCTTTCAAAATCCTTTATATTAATAACTTCACGCGACTATCTTGCAAATTTTCAATTAATGCTTTCACGTTCCCGCATCACCTCAATTTATATAATTGTTAGCTATCTGTTGATATCGTTAATCCCTGTTGTCTCTTTTTTTTCGGGGAAAGCGATTGAGCATCCATATCAAATTCTTGGCCTAGAGATATTCGGCTGGTTGACTTTATGGTCTGTGATGCAAAGCCCGAGGTGGTTTCATTGGTTTTTATTGCCGGTTTTTATGGCTGTTCCGATAGAGATATATTTACGTTTGTACTTCGAACAAGGAATATCCACGCACCATTTAGGGATTATCGCTGAGACAAGTCCCAAGGAAACCCTAGAATTTTTGGGCAATAAAGTATGGCTTCTGTTACTCATCGCATTTATTATCTTTGCCTGGTGGAGCAGTATTTTATACCTGGCGAGAGTGACCAGTTCTTTGGATTGGCGCCATAAATCTCGCTGGATAGTTTTTGCTATTTTATTAACAACTACCTGCATTTGGGGTTACGGAAAACAAATCGGTATCGCCCCTTTTCCTTCAGAATCAGCAATATCGCCCGACATAGGTAACGAAGATGAGGCGGAGGAAGATGCTACAACTACTCCACAACTTACTTCCGGGTCGGTTTCGCTTACCTCGGCAATTAATGATATGTCGTCGAGGATCCCCAAATTGCCGCATTGGGCAAAGATTCCTTACGACGAGGAAATTCTGGCGTTTAGTTGGCCCTTTGGCTTGCTGGTGCGCGTCGTCGATTTTTGGAACGAACGGAACTATTTATCCAAATTAACTAAAAAAAGTCGCCATTTTCAGTTTAAGGCAAATCAAGTACGCGGGAGCGATGTGGGCCAGACCATCGTTATAGTGATAGGAGAATCATCCAGATACGACAGATGGAGCCTCAATGGATACGAACGGGCGACCAATCCTTTGCTTAGTAAAGAGACCAATCTTGTCAGTTTTGATGATGTGATTACGGCTGTCTCCGCCACTCGTTTGTCTGTCCCTATCATTGTCTCTCGCAAGCCAGCAGCACAAAGTCTAAAAGCTGGATTTTCAGAAAAATCATTTTTAAGTGCTTTTAAAGAAGCCGGGTTCAA
Organism: Undibacterium sp.; assembly: GCA_014376575.1. Next base: position 8,299 of record JACMRF010000074.1, on the reverse strand, counting down.
AACATTCTGGCTATCCAACCAAATGAGCTTTGGCGAGTTTGACACGCCAACCTCCGTATTCGCCAAGGAGGCCGATGTTACCCAATTTTTAAACTTAGGTGGATTTACCAACAACTCAAATTTCGACCGGGCGCTACTTGAACCAATGCAAAACGCCATTCACGATTCCGCGCCGAAGAAACTCATCGTATTACATACCCTAGGGAACCACTGGAATTACAGCCACCGTCACCCTCAAGAATATGACAAATGGAAGCCATCTCTGTTTGGTATTAACAATCCCGCCTATACAGACCTAAAAAATAAACAGGCATTGAATAATAGCTATGACAATTCGATCCTTTATACCGACTGGATGTTATCTCAAGTCATTGGGCGCCTAAAGCTAACGGATCAAATAACTTCGATGTTGTACGTGTCAGATCATGGGCAGACGCTATACGACAATAGCTGTAATTTAGCTTTTCATGGACATAACACCCAATATGAATTTCACATCCCGGCGATGATGTGGTTTTCAGAACCTTATAAGACCATGTACCCAGATAAAATCGCGCAGCTATATAAACACAAGACATCAAAACTATCGACTGAAAATGTATTCCATTCAATTTTGGATATGGCAGATATCAGATACCCAAATGATCGTTTGGAGTGGAGTTTTCTCAGCCCGACTCTCAAGCCGCATATACGCTACGTTGACAGCTATGGCTGGACAAATTACGACAACGCGACCTTCAAAGGTGACTGCCGTGAAGTAATGGATAAAAACACGCCGTTACAACAAGAAAAATAATCATTCGTAGTGACGCTGCTAGCGCCGCTAGAACTTTACTCTTTGATTAAAAACCCTGAGATGCGATCCGTTCAGACGCGTTGATAGATCATCATTTCTCCCTTACACTAACAGCATGCTGCGCGAAAAAACACCTACCCTAACACTAGCAGGACCAGTACATGATCAAAACATGGCCATCGCCGAAGGCGCATGGCTTGTGCATGTCTTATCCGTTAAACAGGTGATGGACGCGCTCAACATTCAATTAAAAATAATGAGTAATCAAGGCGATCTTGCTTGGGACTTGACGAAAATCACCGCATTAGATCACATAGGTGCGCAAATATTTTGGCAAGTCTGGGGCAAAAAACGACCAAGCAAATTAGAAATTAATCCCCTCCATGAAAGCTTGTTTGAACGACTAGAGTTAGTCAGTCAGCTGGCAATTCCAGTTACGCCCAAGCCCAGACTAACGCGCGTAATGCGCCTTGGCGCTCGCATGCTGAGCTTCTTTGAACACTTATTGGGTTTTGTCGCCTTGCTTGGACAATTAATCCTCGATATAGCTCGTTTTATTCGTCATCCTTCGAAGGGTCCTTGGAAAGAGCTATCTGCTAATATTTATCGCACCGGCTTTCAAGCACTCGGGATTACCGCCCTGGTTGGCATGTTAATTGGCGTCGTACTCTCCTATTTATCGGCGCAACAACTTATCACTTTTGGCGGCGATTTATTTATTGTTAATATTTTAGGCATGAGTATCGTACGAGAACTTGGCCCTTTGTTGGCGGCGATTTTGGTCGCAGGTCGTTCCGGCTCGGCCATTACCGCACAGATTGGTGTGATGCGCGTGACAGAAGAATTAGATGCGATGCGTGTGATGGGAATACCGCAAGGCTACAGACTGATCATGCCAAAAGTAGTAGCGCTGGCACTGTCGATGCCGCTCATCGTGATTTGGACAGATGTCATGGCGTTAATAGGCGGCATGATTGCGGCGCAAATAAGATTAGGAATGTCGCCATCGTTTTTTCTGCATAAATTACCGGAAGCTGTAGCACTGGCGAATTATTGGATCGGCTTAGGTAAAGGTGTCGTGTTCGGTATGTTGATTGCTCTGGTTGCCTGTCATTTCGGTTTGCGCATTCAACCCAATACTGAAAGTCTGGGGCAAGGCACAACTAGCTCTGTCGTTATCTCAATTACCGTCGTTATTATTGCCGACGCAATATTTGCGATTGTATTTAGCAACGTAGGCTATTAATCATGATCGACGCCATCATCGATATCCGCAACCTGCGCACTCAGTATGGCCGCGCCGTAATTCATGAGCAACTTAACTTACAGGTCAAAAAAGGAGAAATTCTTTCCATCGTCGGCGGTTCTGGCTCAGGAAAAACCGTGCTGATGCGCCAAATGCTAGGACTAGAGACGCCAACGCGTGGCAGTGTTAAAGTGTTTGGTGAGGATTTGCACGAATCCGGAGAACAGCACCTCGATTATTTACGCAAACGCTCAGGCATGTTATTTCAACACGGAGCATTGTATTCAGCTCTCACGGTATTTGAGAACGTTGCGCAGCCGATGCGGGAACTTGGTACGTTATCAGAATGTCTGATCACTGATTTGGTGTATTTAAAATTGCAGATGGCTGGAATTCATTTTGAACATGCGCGAAAGATGCCCGCCGATTTATCTGGCGGTATGATCAAACGTATCGCTCTCGCGCGCGCCTTGGCGCTTGACCCTGAGCTCCTTTTTTTAGATGAGCCAACCGCCGGTCTAGATCCTGACCGCTCTGATAGTTTTGTTAATTTAATTCTCTCCTTGCATCAACAATTAAGTTTAACCGTGGTAATGGTGACGCACGATCTCGATACCTTGTTTGCAATTTCAGATCGTATTGCGGTGCTGGCTGAAAAAAGAGTTGTTGTGATCGGCACACCTTCAGAAGTACTCCAATACCCGCACGAATTTATCGAAAAATTTTTTCTTGGTGGCCGTGGCAGGCGAGCGATGGAAGTGCTGCCAAATCTACCTTCAACGATACTACCAACACAATCGGAGCAATAAGACGGCCTATGGAAAGCAGATCACATGCACTGATGGCGGGCTTCTTTACCATCGCGCTAGCGATTTTAACGACGGTATTTGCCGTCTGGCTAGGTAAAGATAATATACTGCGCACGCCCTACGTCATCGCCACCAAACTCTCGGTAGCCGGTCTCAATTTACAGGCAGCAGTTCGTTACAAAGGGATTAAGGTCGGCAACGTCACCGATATCGATTTTGACGATAAAAACCCAGGGCAAATTCTGTTGAGACTCGACATCCTGGCTGATACGCCAGTCACTGCGACCACTTTCGCCATACTGGGATATCAGGGTGTGACTGGAATCGCTTATGTACAACTGGATGAAGACGTCAAAACGTCAACGCCGCAAATAAAAAACGATGAACAAATTATCTTCATACCACTGCGTCCTGGACTGATGCAAAATCTGGAGCAGCGCGGTATGGCAGTACTTAGTCAAACTGAAGAACTAAGTCTACGTCTCAATATGCTTCTAGATAAAAACAATCAGCAATCACTTATCAGTGCCATTGACAATATTGGTCGCGCAGCGGCCGCATGGGAAACAATTCCTGGCAAGCTCAACCCTGTATTAAACGCGCTACCGAGCTTGGTCGAACAGACCCGCAGCAGTGTCGATGCATTCAAAGCTTTCTCCGTCAACGCCACAAAGACCAGCAACAATATTAGTGATCTCACTACCAGTTTAAAAGGAAATGATGGTGCTTTCGCTAAACTGAACGGCAATATGGAGCAGATTGGCAACAGCCTTACTCTTGACACCCTGCCGAGCATCAACACGTTAAGCCGCGAGGCGCGCACTTCCATACGCTCAATAAACCGTGCGGCAGAAACACTCAATGAGCGCCCACAAAGTATTCTATTTGGCAATACGGCAATTTCGCCCGGCCCCGGTGAAGCCGGCTTTGTTGCACCAAAATAATTAAGGCTCCTTATGTCACTTCTTGATTTTACTCGCCATATTTGGCATCGCGTTGTTAAGTCGGGTCTGATCCTTGTCGGTAGCGTTTTGCTGCAGGCCTGTGCTAGTGGCCCGCAAGCGCCTAGTTTTAACTACGATTTCGGCGCACTACCCAAGGAACAAAAACCGCTGCCTGCATCGCTGATAATCAGCGTTGCTGATGTTAGTGCACCTAGTACTTTAGACGGGAATGCCATGCTCTACCGATTGCAATACGACAACCTGCAATTGCTAAGACCCTACGCGCAGCATCACTGGAGCATGGCGCCAGCACAACTGCTAACCCAACGTCTTAAATCCAGAATCGCAGCCGCTGGGGGCACCGTGGTCGGCGCTGCCGATGGTGTCGCTGATTTGCCAATATTAAAAATTGATCTCGATGAATTTTCTCAAGTGTTCGCCAGCACGACGCAAAGCGAGGCACAAATCATCTTTCGCGCCTCAGTGATCAGAAAAAATAAATTGATTGCGCAACGCTACTTCACTTCGGGCACGGCCTCTGACAGTGCGAATGCGCGCGGCGGTGCCAGAGCTATGCAACTCACGACAGACACCAGCATCAGCTCAATGTTGATTTGGCTGCAAAGCTTACCTCTCCATTAAATGAATACCGGGCAAGCTAATTCATGACCACTGTCCTTGTCATCGAACATAAAGCTTCGCCGTTCTCCCGCGCCTGCCTGGTCGCTTATCTGATTCTGATTGTGTATGCCAGCTGGTATCCATTTTCAGGCTGGCAAAATAATAATCTTGCGGCAATTGTAGATGTCGTCAAACAATGGCCTCGTTACTGGACGGTGTTTGATGCTTCCATTAACGTCGTTGGCTATATACCTTTGGGTTCGTTAATTGTCTTTGCCCTGTACCCGAGGATGCAACATGGCTGGGCCATCGTGGTGGCAAGCTTTTGCGGCCTTTTACTATCAATGACCATGGAGGGTGTGCAATATTTTCTGCCCAGCCGGGTGACCTCCCTCTTAGACGTAATAACCAATGCGGGCGGCACACTGCTTGGCGCAATGATAGGCACGCGCCTAATACCGATGTTGCTAGAAAAGGGACGGTTGCGGCTATTAGGAAAACAGTGGTTGCATCACGAATCGAGTCGCGAATTATTAGTGCTTGGCTTATGGCCTCTAGCACAAATTTTTCCCCAGGCATATCTGTTTGGCTTGGGTCAACTGCTGCCGATTTTTTCTTCCTGGCTAGATGAATTTCTTGATATTGACATTGATCTTGCAACAGTCCTGCTCAATGGTTTTGAATTGAATGCTGATGAATTTCTACTTTCAGAAACTTTCATCACGGCCTGCGGCTGTACAGGTGCTGCTTTGATGTGCTTATTTTTACTGAATCGACATGCACCTAAATTTTGGCTAGCTTGCTTATTATTGCTCGCGGCGCTTGCCAGCAAGGCATTGGCCAGCGCTTTATTGTTTAGCCCTGATATTGCTTTTGCATGGATGACGCCAGGCGCAAAAGGAGGCCTCATCGTTAGCGTCATTATGCTATATGGGTTTTCTTTTGCGCCAACACACATACAAAGACGTCTTGCAATACTGATGCTGCTGATGAGTCTGGCGCTGAGCAATCTCATTCCTAACAACCCCTATTTCATGTTATCCATGCAAAATGGAATACAAGGAAAATTTCTCAATTTCTATGGCGCAGCACAATTTCTCTCTGTGATTTGGCCTTTCGTTGCGTTGTGGTACCTACTGAAGTATTCGCAGTACGCTAAAACGCCAGAAAAACTGCAGAAACTTGAAAAAATCAGTCAGTGAATCGCGACATTTTGTTGACTTAGTCCGGTCTTAAACAGTGCGATCGGCGCTATACCGCCATCAAAGTCTCAGTCGAGCACGCTAAGTCGAGCTGAGTCGGGGTATCATACGCACTCCCTTTTGTCACAACCGAAATCACAATGTCTGACACTCCCTATTTTCAAAAGCATGTTTTCTTTTGCATGAATCAACGCGAGGACGGTCGGCCATGTTGCGCTGTACGCGGCGCGCAAGCGGCACAAGTACACACCAAAAAACGCATCAAACAACTCAACCTGAATGGTCAGGGCAAGATTCGCATCAACAAAGCGGCTTGCCTGGATCGTTGCGATGAAGGCCCGGTGCTGGTAGTTTATCCACAAGGAACCTGGTACACCTATGTTGACCAGTCTGACATAGATGAAATCATTGATGTCGATCTAGTCGGCGGTGGCATAGTAGAGCGCCTCAAAATTTAAAGTGATATCGATTTCCTTACTGAAACAATGAACGCAAAAACCGAGTATTTTTTTATCGAGGGTATGGTTGGCCAGCTCGAATGCGCCATCGATTTACCCGACCCAGATTTATTTTCCGCTCCTTTAGGATTATCGCTGGTAGCCCATCCGCATCCGCTATACGGCGGCACCATGGACAATAAAGTAACGCAAACCCTGGCGCGTACCTTTGTCTCGCTTGGATACGCCACAGTTCGGATGAACTTTCGCGGCGTTGGCAAGTCAGAAGGTACACACGATTCAGGATTAGGTGAAACTGACGATATGGCCTTGCTATTGCAACACATGCGCCACACCTATCCCGATCTGCCATTGGTGCTCAGCGGATTTTCATTTGGCACCTTCGTTCAATCTTGTTTGCAACAACGCTTAACAACTAAAAATGTCCCTGTTCAACGCATAGTCCTGGTCGGGGCAGCAGCGGGAAAATGGGCCATGCCAGATATCCCACCCAACAGTATTTTGATCCACGGCGAACTTGACGATACCATTCCCTTACAAGCCGTATTCGACTGGTTGCGGCCACAAGATATTCCTGTGATTGTCATCCCTGGTGCCGACCATTTTTTTCACCGCCGTTTGCATCACGTCAAGTCTATCGTGGTCAATCTGTGGGAAAAATCTGCTGGCTAAATTTCTTATTTATTTTTGCGGAATATTTTCTTCCGCATCACTTTTACCCCCGGATCTTTACTTTTTAAAATGAAAAATTTTCTCTCAAAAACCCTGCTCACCCTTGCCTCTTTATTGAGCTTGGCCACTGCCACAGCGCAAACCTTGCCGGCCCCTACCATTGCGGCAAAATCGTGGCTATTATTCGATGCCACCAGCAATCAAGTCATTGCCTCCCAGGACGCGAGCCTGCGTATCGAGCCAGCCTCATTGACCAAAATCATGACGGCATATTTAGTTTTTTCTGCACTCAGGGACAAAAAACTTGATATCAATTCAAAAATTACCGTCTCAACTCGTGCCTGGAAGGTCGATGCCAGCAGCTCTAAAATGTTTATCGATCCAGCGACGCCTGTCAGCATTGGCGATTTATTGTTTGGCCTCATCGTGCAATCGGGCAACGATGCATCCGTGGCATTAGCCGAGGCGGTTGCTGGTAGCGAAGACGCCTTCGTCGTGCAGATGAATCGCGAAGCCGAACGCATGGGATTGAAGGCTACGCACTATGGCAACTCACATGGTTTGCCAAGTACCGAAAATTATTCTACCGCACAAGATTTATCGATTCTGGCGGCGCGCCTGATTGCCGATCATCCTGAATACTACAAGACCTATTATTCGACCAAGAGCTTTACCTACAACAAGATTACGCAGCCCAATCGCAACCGCTTATTGTGGCTGGACCCGACAGTAGACGGCATGAAAACCGGCCACACTGAGGCCGCTGGTTATTGCCTGATTTCTTCGGCTATTCGTCCGAATGGCAGCGGTCAACGTCGCCTGATTTCTGTGGTGACCGGCACTGCTAGCGATCAGGTTAGGGCGCAGGAAAGTCTGAAGTTGTTGAACTGGGGTTTCCTCAATTTTGATACTGTTAAATTGTACGCAAAGGGCCAGTCGCTTGCGACCCCAGACGTCTGGAAAGGCAAACAAGCGCAGATCAAGATCGGCTTCAATAACGACATCTATGTGACCTTGCCAAAAGGCGCTGTCACCAAGCTCAAACCTGCACTGGAACGTAAAGACCCTCTGGTCGCACCCATCGCTACGAACAGCAAACTCGGCTCCGTAAAAATGATGCTCGATGGTAAGGTAATTGCCGAGTTCCCAGTCGTTGCGCTGGAAACGGTTGAGCAAGCCAGCATTTTTGGCCGTGCCTGGGACTCTCTGCGTTTATTATTTAAGTAAAGGCAAATTAAAGTTTCAAACAGAACGCACTGGCAATTTACCTGCAACGGGTAGTCCAAATGTGCGTTCTTGTATGTGTTTTTTGCATAATCTTGGCCAGGGTTCTGTGTAAGAATGATTTCTTTTCTTCACACACGAACCCCTATCATGAACGATCCCCTGGTCTACCTAAACGGCTGCATCACTCCCCTCTCTGAAGCGAAGATCCCTGTACTTGATCGTGGCTTCATTTTTGGCGACGGCATTTATGAAGTCATTCCGGTGTATGACAGAAAAATGTTCCGCGCTGACGAACACATGGCGCGTTTATTTCGTAGCCTGGCC
>JACMRF010000073.1 GCA_014376575.1 Undibacterium sp. | reverse complement strand
TTATTTTGAAGTTGAATCGAATCAACATGATAGTGTCTTTTCGCAACTAGAACTGGTGCAAAAAATGCAGGGGAAGTATGGCGTTTTGTGTACTGCAAGCGCTCGTTTCAATGCAGAAGTGCTGGCGCAACTCCCAGAGCTTAAGGCGATTGCAAACATGGCTGTAGGCTACGATAACCTTGATTTGGCAGCTTGTACCAGTCGGCGTATTTTGGCGAGCAATACGCCAGATGTTTTGAATGAAACGACCGCTGATTTTGGCTGGGCCTTATTAATGGCAACGGCGCGTAGAGTGAGCGAATCCGAGCATTGGCTGCGGGCCGGTCATTGGGATAAATGGCGTTACGATTATTTTTTGGGGAGTGACATTCATGGCTCAACGCTGGGCATTATCGGCATGGGGAGAATCGGTCAGGCCATTGCCCGCCGTTCCATGGGATTTGATATGCGCGTCATCTATCACAATCGTACCCGGCTTACAGCTGAGCAGGAGGTACACGCAAACAACGCAAAGCATGTCAGTAAAGACGAATTATTGGCGAGCGCAGATTATGTAATGTTGGTATTGCCCTATTCTTCGGCTACGCACCATACCATCTCTGAAGTAGAACTGGCGATGATGAAACCAACGGCTACGCTGGTGAACCTGGCACGCGGTGGCATTGTGAATGACGTGGCATTGATCGATGCATTAAGGCGGAAGTCGATTGCGGCTGCCGGATTGGATGTGTTTGAAAACGAACCGAAATTTCACCCGGATTTTTTGACGCTCAGCAATGTGGTACTCACGCCGCATATTGCCAGTGCCTCTGAACCAACGCGGCGCGCTATGGCAAATTGTGCCGCGGATAATTTGATTGCCGCCTTACAAAATCAGCGCCCACCCAATTTGCTCAATCTTGAAGCTTTGCTGTAAATCAAACCAGATACTGGTGGGGAGTACACTCATATTCTGGTCGTTTGCGCCCAACTAGTAAGCGTGTCTAAATATACTCCCCTAATTTATTAATCTTTTAGACTGTTGATTAATTCAACGTACTGTTGCATCGCATCGTCTTGTGTCGTACCTGCCAGTGCTGCCCATGCGTCAAATTTTGCTCGTGCAATAAAGTCTGTCATCCCTGGTCTTTCGCCATTGGAATCGCCAGTGCTGCCTTGCTTGAATAGGGCGTAAATCTTGAGCAGCGTCATATTGTCAGGACGTTCAGGCAAATTCTTGGAATCTGTGAGGGCTTGATTGAATTGGTCTTGCAGGTTCATGTGCTACTCCGTGAAGAAGGATGTAAAGCCGGTAAAGTAGCACACAAGATTGGGCCTAGAAAGCAAAACGCTAGAGGGTGCCCTCAGGCGCTGACGATAATGTTTAATGCACTGTTGGCTCAGCGCCGCAGCAAACTTTATGTTTTTTCCCGCTACCGCAAGGGCAGGGATCGTTTCGCCCCACTTTTGGCGCTTCACGTTTAACGGTGGCGACGCCAGACTTGCGCAATGGCGCCCAGAAACGTCGAATTTCCGGTATCGATGCTTCCAATGCGAGCGCAAGCTGATGGCATTTTTCAGGCGTATCGACCAGTTGCATTTCTTCTTCTTCGATTTCTTCCGCACCGAGAAGATAAATCGGATGTAAGAGCGGCGCAATATCTGATTCCCAAGCGGCTTCCCAGGATTCTTCACGCAATTGCATGCCTTCCCAGAAGCCCCATGCCCAGGTTTCGCCATCAATGAGTTCTTTGCCGTCTTGTTCCAGAACGCAAAATAGCGGCTCAAATTCTTGCGGAGCGACCTCAAAAGTAATCTGAATTTCATTCATGAAGCGTGCAATCAACGTAGAGATTCTTTGCAGCTCTTTTTCATTTTTAAATTTTGGTTCAGCCTGATCAGGCAAGCCCCACACCAGAGGCAGCCATTCAGCCATAGGTATTGCTTCTGGCCCCAACGCAATCGCGGTCAGGTAGCCATGAAGCGCATCCATCGTCATGCCGTCGTCACCGACGCGGTCTGACATGAGAAATTTGTCCAATTCATTGAATTCTTTGTCACTGAGCGGTTCGTCGAGATGCATGATGATCTTCTTGTAGTAGAAATAAGGCGGAAATAGGAATACCGGAAGTGTAGCGCTTTGTATCTCATTCGTGGGGGAGAATGCACGTACAATGACGGTCATGACTGAACCTTTTACCCCCTTGCCGACGGCTGTTGATGATGTCGATTCATTTGCCGGACTACATCCAGATTGTGTGCTCGATGCGATGTTTAGTGCCGGCTTTCAATGTGATGGACGCTTGCTGGCGTTGAATAGTTACGAAAATCGCGTTTATCAGTTGGGTATTGAGGATGGCGCACCGGTAGTCGCTAAATTCTATCGGCCAAAACGCTGGAGCGATGCTGCGATTCTGGAAGAACACGCTTTTGTAGACGAACTCAGTGTGCTTGAAATTCCGGTGGTGCCTGCTTTAACCACTATTTCTGGTCAAAGTTTGCATCAATTCCAAGGCTACCGATTTGCTGTGTTTCCCAGGCAAGGTGGCCGTGCGCCAGAGCTGGACACGCCAGAAACATTAGAGTGGTTGGGGCGGTTTATTGGACGTATTCATGCGGTCGGTGCGTTGCGGACGTACCTACATCGCCCATCGCTCAACATGCAAACTTTTGGTTATGCTCCAGTTAAATTTTTGCTGACACATAATTTTATTCCTTCTGACTTATTGGCCGCTTATCAAAGCGTAACAACGTTATTGCTGGAAGGTGTAGCGCGCTGTTTCGATCGCGCTGGCGTAATTGCCCCAATTCGCCTGCACGGCGATTGTCATATGGGGAACGTCTTGTGGACTGAATCTGGCGCGCATCCAGGGCCGCATTTTGTTGATTTTGACGATAGCCGCATGGGGCCTGCGATTCAGGATTTATGGATGCTGCTGTCAGGTACCCGGGCAGAAATGACTGCGCAACTATGCGATATTTTGGCAGGTTACGAAGATTTTTATAGTTTTGATCCACGCCAATTGCACTTGATCGAAGCGTTGCGAAGTCTGCGTTTGTTGCACTATTCCGCCTGGCTCGCGCAGCGTTGGGATGATCCGGCGTTTAAGCAGGCTTTCCCTTGGTTTAATACTCAACGTTACTGGCAAGACCGCATACTTGAATTGCGCGAGCAGATTGCTCTGATGGACGAGCCGGCACTGGTTGTGTAGTGTCGGTTTATCTCGATATTTTTTTAAATTTTTAATTACTTTTTTAAATGACGATGACTCAAGACGAACTCAAACAAGCGGTTGCGCAAGCCGCTCTCAAATATGTAGTCGAGAACGAAATGGTTGGCGTAGGTACCGGCTCTACCGCCAATTTTTTCATTGACGAACTCGCTAAAATTAAACACAAAATCAAAGGCGCAGTTGCTTCGTCAGATGCTACCGCGGCGCGTTTGCGTGGGCATGGTATCGAGGTGTTTGATTTGAATCAAGTGACTTCGATGCCAGTGTATATCGACGGCGCAGATGAAATTACTGCGCAAGGTGCCATGATTAAAGGCGGTGGTGCAGCACTGACGCGTGAAAAAATCGTTGCTTCGGTCGCGAAGCAGTTTATTTGTATTGCAGACGGCTCTAAGTTGGTGGATGTGCTTGGCAAGTTTCCGCTGCCAGTAGAAGTTATCCCGATGGCACAAGTTGTTGTGGCGCGCCAGCTCAAGGCGATCGGCGGCGATGCTCGTCTACGTATAAAGGACGGCGTGCCTGTGCTCACTGACAACGGCAATATGATTATTGATGTGCACGGATTGGACATCACAGATCCATCTTTACTTGAAGCAGACATCAATAATATTGTCGGTGTTGTTACGGTCGGTTTGTTCGCTCGGCATGGCGCAAACGTCTGCCTGCTAGGTACGACAGAAGGCGTCAAGACCTTAACTTTTTAATTTGGCGGATATTTATTATTCGTTTTTGCTTTCATTTTTTTATTCAATTTTTCAAATCAATATGACCGCACCTATCGTCCCACCATCAGCAATTATTACTTCAACTCAGGTCTGGCTAGAGAAAGCCGTGATTGGTTTGAATTTGTGCCCCTTTGCCAAGGCAGTGCAGATTAAGGAACAGATCCGTTATTTTGTCAGTGAGGCGCGAACACCTGAGGATTTGTTGCAGGATTTGATGAGCGAGCTAGAGTTTCTTGCGGAAGCAAATTCGGAAAAGCTGGAAACAACCTTGTTAATTCACCCTTATGTGCTAAACGATTTTTTGGATTACAACGAATTTTTGGATGTGGCAGACGCCGCACTGGAAGAGGCGGATCTAGATGGGATTTTACAAATAGCGAGCTTTCATCCCGATTATCAGTTTGCCGATACCAAGCTCGATGATGTTGAAAATTTCACAAACCGCTCGCCATATCCGACGCTGCATTTGTTACGCGAAGAAAGTATCGATAAGGCCGTACTGGCTTTCCCTGAGGCTGACGCTATCTACGACAAAAATATACAAACTTTACGTGAATTGGGTGCTGACGGTTGGCGTAAATTGTTTCCAGCGACAAATGAGAAATCAAATTGATGAATAAATGCATAAATTGATGTGGCTAACATCTGCAATTTATTTTTCATATTCTTATGCTCTAAAGTAATTAAAGAAATTTAATGGAGCGATGTTTTGTTTCGTGCTAACGACATTAATTTATTGCATACTCGTAGTGAGTATATTTTTTAACGCCTGTATACATTGCGTAATAGGCCAATAATTCGATATACCCCCATATTTTCGTCAGATTACTGACGTGTGCTCAACTTAAAGTGAAAACGGCTTCCTTTCTAAAAGAAAAATTTTTTTCATTTTCTTGTTTATCTCCGCAATTATTCGACCTTCTTGAATTCATTCCTTCAGTATTGGATTCTTTGTTGCTTAAATTTTAATCAGTTGCGCCTTGTTATTTTGCGTAGCAGCATGTAAAGTATGGCGCTCTTTTCATGCATTTTGCACCCTTTAGTTTTCTATTTACCCTCAAATTCTATGGCTTTAATTGTCCACAAATACGGCGGCACTTCGATGGGATCAACGGATCGCATCAAGAACGTCGCAAAACGCGTTGCCAAATGGCATGATGCAGGTCATCAAATCGTCGTCGTGCCATCTGCGATGTCGGGCGAAACTAATCGCATTATTGGCTTGGCTAGAGAGATCATGCCTGAGCCAGATCCCCGCGAGCTTGATATGATTACGTCCACAGGCGAACAAGTTTCCGTTGGTCTTTTGGCAATGGCCTTGCTGGCAATTGGTAAGCAAGCAGTTTCTTATGCCGGTTGGCAAGTCCCGATCAAGACGGATTCTTCTCATACCAAAGCACGCATCGCATCCATTGACGACAGCAAAGTACGCGCTGATCTGGATGCCGGCAAGATTGTCATCATCACGGGCTTTCAAGGTGTCGATGACAACGGCAATATCACAACACTAGGTCGTGGCGGTTCTGATACATCTGCAGTAGCTGTTGCAGCCGCATTGAAAGCGCAAGAGTGCATGATCTACACCGACGTAGATGGCGTCTATACTACCGATCCACGGGTGGTTTCTGATGCGCGACGGCTCAACACCGTGACATTTGAAGAAATGCTAGAAATGGCATCGTTGGGTTCTAAAGTTCTGCAAATTCGTTCAGTAGAATTTGCCGGTAACTACCGCATGCCAACACGCGTACTGTCATCCCTGACAGACCCCTTAATGCCGCTGGAAGAAGAAGCTAAGTCCGGCACCCTGATTTCGTTTGAGGAAGATACACACATGGAACAAGCTACCATCACTGGCATCGCGTTTAACCGTGATGAAGCAAAAATCACCGTCTTTGGCGTACCTGATAAACCAGGCATTGCCTATCAGATACTTGGCCCAATCGCTGACGCCAATATCGAGGTTGACATGATTATTCAAAATCAATCTGTCGAAGGAAAGACCGACTTTACTTTTACAGTGCCACGCGGCGAATACAATAAGGCGATGGACGTATTAGATACTAGCGTTAAACAGCATATTTCCACAGGCAGCATCATCGGTGATCCTAAAGTATCCAAGGTTTCTGTGGTTGGTGTAGGCATGCGCAGCCACGTAGGTATTGCATCGCAAATGTTTCGTACCTTATCGGAAGAGGGCATTAACATACAGATGATTTCCACATCAGAAATTAAGATTTCTGTGCTTATCGATGAAAAATATATGGAGCTTGCAGTGCGTTCTTTGCATAAAGCATTTGGTCTCGAAGCAGCTTAAAAAATAAGTCGATTATTCGGTAGTTGTTGACCAAATCAGAACTAACAGATATTATTTCGGTCTTGATTACGGCCAATAATAGTTGGTCGTAAAAGTGTGGAGATGTGGCCGAGTGGCCGAAGGCACTTCCCTGCTAAGGAAGCATTTGGGCTTAAACCTGAATCGTGAGTTCGAATCTCACCATCTCCTCCAAAGAATTGGTGCCCGCTTAATGCAAATTAAGCGGGCATTTTTCTTTTCAATATGCTCAAAACAGTGAGACGTGGTTATCTTTCTCGATGATTTTATTTTTCAATTGACAGGCAACTGAAAACTTTGCAGAGTGTCGACAACTGTTGTTCTTATATATATTTCTGCAATATTTAAAATGTCCTTCTTGAAATTCACGTTGCGATCATCTATTGTCCAATGCCCCATTTATTACTAAGGGTTCCACTTGTCTACCCAAACCACTAAAAGTAGCTTAACCGCGCTCACCGTTGCTGCGATCGGTATTGTCTATGGTGATATCGGCACCAGCCCACTTTATACGATGAAGGAAGTATTTTCTAAGGAGCATGGATTGCCGTTGAACGATGCCAATATTTTTGGCATCGTGTCGTTGATTTTATGGGGTTTGATCTTCATCGTGTCATTAAAGTATGTGACTTTGGTGCTTCGTGCGGCAAATAGGGGTGAAGGTGGCATTATGGCCTTGACGGCACTCGCTCTTGAGTCTGTTAGCAAAAATTCGCGGTTGTATTTTCCCTTAACAGTTTTAGGATTAATGGGTGCATCTTTATTTTATGGTGATGGCGTGATTACGCCAGCCATGACTGTGCTCTCTGCCATTGAGGGCATTGAGGTTGCCACGCCAACGCTGAAGGAATTTGTCGTTCCAATTACCCTGATCATCTTGATCTGTTTGTATGCAGTACAACGTAAGGGGACTGCGGGAATCGGAAAGCTATTCGGTCCTATTACGATATTGTGGTTTGTTGTACTGGCAGGTATGGGTGTTTATAACATCGCGCGCGAGCCGTCAATTTTGATGGCATTTAACCCATGGTATGCATTGCAGTTCTTGCTTGAAAATAAGTGGGTGGCGTTCTTTGCATTGGGCGCGGTGGTTTTGGCATTTACAGGTTCGGAGGCCTTGTATGCAGATATGGGGCATTTCGGCGCAAAGCCGATACGTATGGCATGGTTCCTGGTGGTGTTTCCTGCGCTCGGTTTGAATTATCTGGGGCAGGGCGCATTGCTGATGCTTAATCCGTCTGCTGTGACTAATCCTTTTTATAACCAGCTTGGGGCGTGGAGCATTTATCCGCTTGTTATCCTTTCAACGATGGCCGCTGTGATTGCCTCCCAATCGACGATTTCTGGCACTTTTTCGATGACCAAGCAGGCAATTGCCTTGGGTTTTTTACCTAGAATGAAAATTATTCATACTTCGTCCATGGAAATCGGCCAGATCTATATTCCGATGGCAAACTGGCTGCAACTCATTGTCGTGGCAGGCGCAGTGATTGGTTTCGGATCTTCCTCGCACCTCGCTTCTGCTTACGGTATCGCTAATACCGGAACGATGCTGGTCACTTCTTTGCTCACCTTTTTTGTCATTCGTTATGGTTGGAAATACAATCTTCTGTTGTGTATTGCAGCTACTGGTTTCTTTTTGGTCATTGATATCTCTTTATTTTCTGCTAATGCACTTAAATTTTTCCATGGTGGCTGGTTTCCAATCGCCCTTGGTTTGGTCATTTTTACCGTGATGTTGACTTGGAAGCGCGGTCGGGAACTGGTGTTTGAAAATTTGAAAAAACATGCGATTCCCCTCGAGGAATTCCTTGAATCCCTTTTCGTGTCAGCGCCAATCCGGGTGGAAGGTACGGCGGTATTTTTGCGTGGAGCGGCGGATGGAGTGCCGCATGCCTTGTTGCATAATTTATCTCATAATAAAATTTTACATAAGCGAGTGATTTTTTTGACTTTGCATAATCGAGAGGTTCCTTGGGTGCCATTTTCTGAAAGAATTAAGGTGACAGATCTGGGTAATGCTTGCTATCAAATCGACGTTTATTACGGCTTTAAGAATGAGCCGGACATTCCAAATGCGTTGGCACTATGTGCTCCCTTTGGATTGTATTTTGAGCCTTTGGATACGTCTTATTTTATTTCGCGCCAAACCATTGTTTCTACCCCAGGGAGTGGAATGGCGAGATGGCGTGAAGGATTGTTCGTAACAATGTCACGCAATGCACGCGATGCTGCTGATTATTATCAAATACCAAGCAATCGTGTCATTGAGGTTGGTGCGCAGGTTGAAATTTAAAAATTATTTTGGATTTTGAAAGTAATGTTTGCAAAGAGCTTATCAAACATTCATAGCTATGCTATAATATCGCTCTTCGCGGCTGTAGCTCAGCTGGATAGAGTACTTGGCTACGAACCAAGGGGTCGTGGGTTCGATTCCTGCCAGCCGCACCAGATTTAAGGGACTAGATGAAAATCTAGTCCCTTTTTTCTTTTTCTAGCGCTGATAATGAAATCGACGAGCTTGTTGATTGAGGTTTTAATTTCAAATGAAGAATTGTTGATAAGTTAGAATTGTTAGGTGTTCGGCTTTTTATTTCATTGTCCCTGTGCTATAATTTCGTTTTTCGCGGCTGTAGCTCAGCTGGATAGAGTACTTGGCTACGAACCAAGGGGTCGTGGGTTCGATTCCTGCCAGCCGCACCAGATTCAAGGGACTAGATGAAAATCTAGTCCCTTTTTTCTCGCCAAAATTATTGGTAATTTGGTTCGCTTATTTATTGGCTAAAATGAGGCGTCGCAAGCTCCAACCTGATGGGACATCCTGATTAAGCGAATTACTTTTTGTAATTGCTATTTGTCCCTCGCTCTCCACCAGTGACGTAGCAAATGAATTCAATATACGGTCTACTTGCGTTGCATCAGGAAGCATTGTGCCAAAAAATATGACATTGTCCTGGTGCTGAATTAAAATTGTAGGGAAATTTTCAATGTCTAATGCGTCAACGAGTTCAGCTTGATCTTCTATATCTATCCAGGCAAAACACTTATCTGGATGTTTTGCAACAAGCGCATCGAATTGCTTACGATAGACTTGACATGTATCGCACCAGGCAGCGCACAGGCAGGCGACCAACCAAGCTTTGCTCGATAATTGACGCTTAATGAAGTCCAGATTTTCAGTGTTATCAATTAATGTACCCATGCTGTATTTTAACCTATCAAACTGACGATATAAACGGCGAGTTCCTTTGCTCGAATTAAGATAGGACACTGTAAAATGCGTACATGACGACAATACTCGCAATTGAAACCTCTACCGAAATGGCATCAATCGCTTTGCTTAGCAAAGGTGGTTTGACCGTTCGTGAACTCTCTGGTGTGCAATCGCATTCGCAAGGCATATTGCCAGCAATGCAGGATATATTAAACGAAGCGGGCATTACGCTTAGGCAATGCGACGCCATTGCTTACGGCTGTGGCCCAGGGGCGTTTACTGGGGTCAGAACGGCTTGTGGAATTGTGCAGGGCTTAGCGTTTGGCGCTGATTTGCCAATATTGCCAATTATTAGTTTGCGCGCAATGGCGCATGCAGCACACGATCCGCAAACGGAGCAGGATTTGGTGTGTGTTCTGGATGCGCGTATGGGCGAGGTATATTGGGCGCACTATCGTTGTCAAAATAAAGTGTGGACGCAAATTGCCGAGCCGGCGTTGTCCATGAGTGAGCAAGTGGTTTCTTATGCGAATCTGCATCGCTTTTCTTTGGTCCTCGGCAATGGCGTGCCACTGAATGAAGTCGTTTCACTGAAAATAGTCAACAAAATGCCGCACGCGGAACAGATAGCGAAACTTGCTTTGATTGATTTTTTAGCGGGAAAACAACTCGCAGCAGCACAAGCACAGCCTTTGTATTTGCGAAATAAAATCGCTTTAACGACGGCTGAACGTGCACTCGTTAAAAATCGTTAATGGATAGTAGGCGAGGTATGAGTGATTACACTTTTTGCCAACTAGGTTTTGCCGATGTCGATGCAATATTAGCGATAGAAGAGCAAGTGTATTCACACCCCTGGACTAGAGGCAATTTTTTGGATTCGTTGTATAGCGCTCACTTGGTGTACGGTCTGCGTGATGAGTCACAAAATTTGTTAGGTTATTTTATTTTAATGTTGGTGATGGATGAAATACATTTGTTGAATTTTGCGGTCGTTGCCGATTCCCAGCGCCAAGGCATTGCGCGCATCTTGCTTGATAAAATGCGCGCCCATGCAGTTGAACAAAATTTCTTGTCTATTTTGTTGGAAGTTCGCATGAGTAACCAAAGAGCGATCGATGTTTACCAGCGGTATGGTTTTTCCGAAATTGGACGTAGAAAAGCGTATTACCCCGCTGCCGATAACACAAGAGAAGATGCCATCGTGATGAGAATAAAATTGTGTTGAGCCAGCTATGAATCACCATCAAGAAAGCATGCTCGCCGAAATGGGCATAGGTCCACTTTGGACATTGCGTCAAAGCGAATCGGTAAGCTCTCTCGCATTGTCCGCATTAGCTTCTCCGCCGCCTTTTCAAAGTGAAAAGAATAAGTTAGACGTAGTAGCGCACAATTTAGAAACAAAACTGCCTGATACTCAATCAAATCTATCCGCTTGCCTTGTATGCGGCATAACACATGTTGTAAACGCTCAGGCGAATGATATTTTTGTGAGGCAGACTTCTGAGATGAAATGCCTATTCATTGACGAAAATGTGCTTGACGCGGGAAGCCCTCAAGCAGACACATTGCTCGGTGCTGGTGAAGCATTATTCAACAATATGTTGCGTGCACTTGATATGCAATCTGGTGTTAATGCCGGTATTATCAGTATCGTAAAAACAAAGATGGCCAGCGATAAAGTAATTAACGCAAACAAGGGAGAGATGTTAGCTTGCGTAGATTGTCTCAAGACGCAAATACAAATATCCCGACCCAATATCATTATTTCGCTTGGTAAAACCGCTGCCATTTCTTTACTTGGGCTGGATAATCAAACACCTATCGGAGATTTGCGTGGTCGCGCGTTTAAACATGACGGCCTGTCATTGTTCGTCACTTACGATCTACTTCATTTACTCACTCATCCCAAAGATAAAAATGGTGCCTGGTCGGACCTGTGTCTTTCAATGAATTCAACCGCAGCGTACTAAGCCTGTGCCAAGCGTGATGGAAAATTTTCAACTCTTGTTTCATGAGCAATGGCACAAGCTGAACGATCCTCATGTGCGCTCATTGGCCTGGATACTTACTTCTCCTAGCATATTGGCAAAAGACTCTCCATTATGGAAGCAGCAAATCGCGAGCCTTGATCTGCCAGATAGTGGCGTATTGCACTCATGGTTAGCCGATCTGGATCTGCACCCGACAGAGTTACACGAAGCTTTGGCACTTCATAAGCACAGGCGATTGGGTCATTACGCAGAAAACCTCCTGGCTTTCTATTTAAAGCATCGAGGGATCTTGTACGCGCATGGCTTGCAGGTGCATCAAAGTGGATTTTCAACTGTGGGGGAATTCGATTTTCTGCTACGTATGCCGGAGGGTTTGCTTCATTGGGAGATAGCCACAAAATTCTATTTGTTTGAAGAGGGCGATGATCAATCTCACCAAGCGGATTTATTTGATTATCTTGGCCCTAATTTGGCCGATACGCTCGGCGCAAAGATAGATAAAATATTTAGGCAACAATTGGCTTTGTCTTACCATGTTGCCGCTCAAGAGCTACTTCCCGAAAGAGTTGTTGCGGCAAAAGCGCTGGTCAATGGGTGGCTGTTTTACCCTCAATCAGCTACATCGCACGTTGTGGTTGACGGGATCGCAGATGTCCATTGTCGGGGTTATTGGTGGACACTAAGCGATATCGGGCAGCTTTCTATTTCTTACTTTTTGATTTTGGAGCGGCTGCAATGGCTTGCGCCAGCGCAAACCGCCGTATCTGATGTATTGGAAAAAGGGATGCTGCAGGATGCTTTGCATCAACATTTTCTACGTGATAGCAGTCCTATCATGCTGGCAGTGATGCAAAAAAATGGTGATGTGATGCAAGAAATCTGTCGAGGTATGGTGGTGCCTGATGATTGGTTGTTACGTGCTCAAAAAAAACGTGAACAGCATTTGTTGAGTAAAAGGGATATTTAGCGCACTAATTACCTTAATGCTTGTGTTCACCAATGAGAGCAATGGAGTCGAACTCTCTTTGGTTTGCCGCATGCTTGCGCATGACCAGGTACATGGTTCCAGAGACAAATAAGCCAAATAGTACAATCACTACATAGATGTTGAGACTGAATGACACCATCAACGCATACAGCGCCAACATAATGAGAATTGACAGGTTTTCATTGAAATTTTGTACTGCTATCGAATGCCCGGCGCTCATTAGTACATGACCGCGATGTTGCAATAAGGCATTCATCGGTACCATAAAATACCCGCCCAATGCGCCGACTAATATCAAGAGTGGATAGGCGAGGCGCACATCCTTGATCAACGTCATGGTGATCACAACCAGACCCATCGCAATTCCCAGAGGCATGACACAGAGGGATTTCTTTAGTGGCACAAATTTAGCCGCGCCGACTGCCCCTAAGGCAACGCCTAAAGCGACCACGCCTTGCAAAATAGCTGCTTTATTGAGCGGCATATGTAGTGATAGTCTAGCCCAGTCGAGCACAATAAATTGCAGTGTTGCCGCTGCGCCCCAGAATAAGGTTGTTACTGAAAGCGATATTTGGCCTAGTTTATCTTTCCAAAGAGTGACAAAACAATTGCCGAAATCAACGATAAGTTTAATCGGATTATGCTGCTGATGATCATATCTGGCGCCGGTATCAGGGATTCGCAAATTAAAAAGGGCCGCCAATGCGTAGCAACCAGCCACCACAAATAGCGCCGCTTCGGCAGGCGTATCAATGCCAAAATCAAGTACAGGGAAATCAAATTGGAGAAGCATCGCCGATATCTCAGGATTGCTTAGGGCGCCGCCCATCACAGTGCCCAAGATAATAGACGTTACAGTGAGTCCTTCAATCCAACCGTTGGCCGCAACCAGTTTTTCAGGCGGAAGTAATTCAGTCAAAATGCCATACTTGGCAGGTGAGTAAGCGGCAGCACCAAAACCGACGACCGCATAAGCAATTAATGGATGCACGTTAAAAAACATCAAAGCGCAGCCAACTACCTTGATCATGTTGGTGATAAACATGACCTTGCCTTTGGGAAGCGAATCAGCAAACGCGCCAACAAAAGCCGCTAACAGAACATACGACAGCACAAAGAATAATTTGAGCAGTGGCGTCATCCATGCAGGGGCTTTAATGGTTGCTAATAGAACCATCGCTGTGATCAGCAGCGCATTGTCAGCAAGCGACGAAAAAAACTGTGCTGCCATGATCGTATAAAAACCGCGTTTCATTCTTTTTATGAGCCTGTTACAAAATGTCACCGACATGCTTTATACCATGAAAAGCGCAGTAATTTGGTGAAATAGGACAAGCAAAGTAGTTGATACTGGTTAAAATATCAGTACTTTTAGAAACTATCAATTATCTTTATTCTCGTAAAAATGGCCAAAGCAAAAACTAATTACACCTGCACTGAGTGCGGTGGCGTGATCAATAAATGGGCGGGGCAATGTCCGTCTTGTCAGCAGTGGAACACGTTGGTAGAAACCATCGTCGAGACGGGTGGCAATCGTTACTCTGGCGGCCATCAAAGTTTGGCGCAAACTGCACCAGTGTTGAATCTGGCAGACATTGAAACCGAGGATATCCCGCGTTTTGGTACCGGAATTGAGGAGTTTGATCGTGTCCTTGGCGGTGGTCTTGTGCCGGGCGGCGTGGTCTTGATTGGCGGCGACCCTGGCATTGGTAAATCAACCTTGCTGTTGCAGGCTCTGTCGAGCTTATCTCGCATCAAAAAAGTACTGTACGTCAGTGGAGAAGAATCGGGTGCGCAAATTGCCTTGAGGGCAAAGCGACTCGCGGTAGATGCAAAAGAACTCCATTTGCAGGCAGAGATTCAGTTAGAGAAAATTCTCAATACGCTGGCAGACTACAAGCCGCAAGTTGTCGTCATTGATTCTATTCAGACCATGTACTCTGACGCGCTCAGTTCGGCACCTGGCTCGGTGGCGCAAGTGCGAGAATGCGCCGCGCAGCTGACGCGCGTGGCCAAGACCATGAACATCACCATGATTCTGGTTGGGCACGTCACGAAAGAAGGCGCCTTGGCGGGGCCGCGCGTCCTGGAGCACATAGTTGATACGGTCTTGTACTTTGAAGGTGACACACATTCCAGTTTTAGATTGGTACGCGCGATCAAAAATCGTTTTGGTGCCATCAATGAGCTCGGTGTGTTTGCAATGACTGAGCGTGGTCTGAAGGGCGTGTCAAATCCTTCCGCCCTGTTTTTGTCGCAGCACGATACTCAGGTGGCAGGCTCTTGCGTGATGGTGACCCAAGAAGGCACTCGACCGCTGCTTGTTGAGATACAAGCGCTAGTTGATACCTCACATGCACCGAATGCCAAGCGATTGTCGGTTGGACTGGATCAGAACCGACTCGCGATGCTGCTGGCTGTATTACATCGCCATGCCGGTGTCGCCGCTTTTGATCAGGATGTTTTCATCAATGCGGTAGGTGGCGTAAAAATTACCGAACCGGCTGCCGATCTGGCCGTGCTGCTGGCAATTAATTCATCGATGCGCAATAAACCTCTGCCGCGCGGCCTGGTTGTGTTTGGTGAGGTTGGTCTGGCAGGTGAAATCCGTCCTGCGCCAAGAGGGCAGGAGCGTTTGCGTGAAGCCGCTAAACTAGGGTTTTCTATTGCATTGATCCCCAAATCAAATGCACCCAAACAGAAAATAGAGGGATTGCAGGTAATCGGTGTCGATAGAATCGATGAGGCGTTGAACAAGATTCGTGATGTGGATGGCTTGGTAGATTGAATTACTCAATAATAAAGGTGAAGTAAGTCAGTAATTTGAATGTATGCGAGCCTACCGCGCAATGTTCATGCGGTTTTCCAGCCAATTTGTGCTTGTAACCCGCATGAACATTGCGCATTGACTTTGTGTTTTGAGTTTTTAAACATGCTGGCGGCTCACTTCTGGTTAACTTCCGCTTGCTAGCGTTTATCCCAATAGGCTATCAGCTCTTGTGCTGCTTTTCCGCCGCTGCGGACGGCCGCTTCCAAGGTGGCAGGATAGTCGCCATCGGTATAATCTCCGGCAATGAGCAGACCCGCAATACCGGTTTGATTGGTTGGCCGTTTCAGCGCCGGCGTGCAGGAAAAAGTAGCGCGCTTTTCTGAGATGACCTGGTGCCAGACTGGCGTTGCTAAATCGGTAGATTGAAAGTCTTTTGCTAGCTGCTGCGCGATATCAGCTGCCAGATCCGCATGGTTCAGTTCCAACGCATGGCTAGATGCACTGACGACTACCGCCATCAAGCCTTTTTGTTCAGGATGCAATTGCCCGCGGTCGAAGACAAATTGCCCCCATTTTTTTGAGCTTGCGTCATCGATCAATGCGAAAAAAGGGCGGGGCAGACGCACGTTCGCTTGATACTGCAAATAGCAGGTTGTAATTGGCTCATAGCTAATGTCGGTATCGACCGCGGGCGGTGCTGTCGCTCCTGCCGTGGAGGTGTCATTGAGCAAACGCTGCGCATGATGGGGATCGGTTGCGATGATGACGGCGTCCCATTTTGTCGCCGTTGTTTGGTTGGCAGTACCCGTTGCCAGTTGCCAGCTGAGATCAGCATGTTGCGTCAATTTTTTAACCGACACTCCGGTGATGACTTCGCCGCCATGCTGTTGAATAAATACGGCAGCGGCTTGCGGTAGTAATGCAGATAGATCGATACGTGGCAGCAGCATGTCGGATGCCGCCCGATTAGCGCCTAGGCTATCACGTAATACATTGAGAAATATGTTGGCTGAGGCCCGTTCCGGCGGTGTATTTAAGGCCGCGATGCAAAGTGGTATCCACATCAATTTGCAGAGGCGTTCAGTTTGTTCGAAACGCTGGAGTAACTCACTTACGCTGCAGTCTTGATTCAGTTGCCAGCCCATCCAGCGCGCTGTAGTCGAGAAGCGGGCAAGAGATAACTTATCTTCACGGCTTAGACCTCTGGCGCATAACAGCGCTACTAACAGATGCAAGGGCGCAGGGAGCTTTGGCGCAACAAAATGCATGCCTTGGCTGTTTTTTGGGTAGCACATTTGCAAGGGAAGACGCAGCAGCGTTTTCTCTAGATCAATGCCGATTTTTCGCAACATAGTAAGCGTCGCCGTATAGGCACCTAATAAAATGTGCTGTCCATTGTCGAGCGCATAGCCATTCATTTCTACTTTTCTGGCTCGGCCGCCCAAGGTTCGGCTTGCTTCGATCAGGCTGACTTGATGGCCTTGTTCGGCAAGTACGACTGCAGCGGTGCAACCCGCCCAGCCGGCCCCGATCACCACAATTTTTTTTGCCGATTTAACCACGGATATAAGTTTTCCACGCCAGCCAAAGTTTTCGAATTGGCGTGAGCGAGATGCGCTGACTCAGCACCTGGAAATCATCGTGCTGAATTTCTAGCAACAGCGCGCGATAGATAGCGGCCATGATCAGGCCGGTACGTTGCGCTTTGCGATCCTCCTCTGGCAATAACGCAAAAGCTTCATCGTATAATTTTTGCGTCCGTTCAAACTGAAACTGCATTAAGGCTGCAAATTGCGGACTATGCCGTGCGTTTAGCAGATCTGCGGCCGCTACATTAAATTGCTGCAGCTCGTTGACGGGCAAATAGATGCGTCCCTTGCGGGCGTCTTCACCCACATCGCGAATAATATTGGTCATCTGAAACGCCAGTCCCAATTTTTCTGCAAATTCTTTGGTGCGCGGATTGCTGATGCCAAATATGCTCGCAGAAAGTACGCCGACCACACCCGCCACGTGCCAGCAATATTTTTGTAAAGCGATAAAGTCCAGGTAGCGATTCTGATTAAGATCCATCTCCATACCATCAATGATGGCAAGTAAATGGGTTCCCTCCAGGGCATAGTTGATCATATGTGGCTGTAAGGCTTTGGTGACGGGATGTGTGGCTTGGCCAGCTAGCATCGCGTTGATCTCTTGTCGCCACCAATTTAGTTTGGTGCGCGCGATGGCATCGTCCGTTGTCTCATCGACGACATCATCGACTTCTCGGCAAAAGGCGTATAACGCGGTGATCGCGCGCCGCCTTTCCGTCGGAAGGAACAGAAAACTATAGTAAAAGCTTGAGCCGCTCTTGGTGGCTTTTTGTTGGCAATATTCGTCTGGGGACATGCTGGCTAGGAGTGATGTGGCGTTTACGACCCAAGATGAGTCGCTGTAAAGGTGTTATGGTATCCGACTGCGTCCGAGATCACAAATTAGAAAAACGAACCTTCATGCTGGTCACCCTTGTTTGTCGGTGGTTGGGTAACGAATATATGCATTTCCTTGCTGTACAATGATGTGTTATTAATGGCTGAAGTGACTGGGCATTTTTTACCAAGCTTGGATTAAATTGTTCCAGATGCATGCGTCAATATGATGCAGGATATCAAAATCAATCATTAATTTCGTTTAGAACCGTTAATTTGGTTCGCATCAGTTTCATCGAATTTTTTAGGCAGACATTATCTTGATTAAATTAAAAAATAAAGTAATTTTCATCGCTGCTGTGGTGTCTTTGGCACTGCTTGGGTGCGGTGGTTTTGTGTACACCACAGTTGGTGGAAACGTCAAAGGATTAATTACCGATCGTCTTGGCAGTTTGATTTTGGCCAATGAGGGTAATTTCACTCGTACCTTAATAGCTGACGGACCATTTTCGTTCAGAGTTGCCAGCAATGGTGCCTATAGCGTCCGTATATATTCTCAGCCTAACCCTGTTAATTGCACAGTTGTAAATGGAGCAGGCACGATGAGCGGTGAAACGCCAGTAACGAATGTCGCCGTCAATTGCGTTCCTAACGTCCCTGTTAGTGGTACGTTGAAAAGCATGGTTGTCGGTACCACAATTGGGTTGAGCACCACCAATACTGGCTTGATTCAATTGAGTAAGACGCAGTT
>JACMRF010000072.1 GCA_014376575.1 Undibacterium sp. | reverse complement strand
CATTCATGCGGACAGCGTGCTTGCGTTGCGGGCAATAATAGATTTTGAAACGCTCGCCCTGTGCGATAACTGGCTGGGGCAGATTCAGCGGCAAATCAGCTGATGTGGTGTAGGCAGACACATGGTGTCCGCGCGCAAGCATTTCACCGATCAATGTGCCTAACAGAGGCGCGCCACCGTACCCCACCGGCAATGTGGCTGTGTCACATTTTAAAAAACGCGCGATGCTTTCGGTTGAAACAGGGCCAGCGATGCCGATTTTCATAATGGGGTCACCAATAACATGCGCTCTCAACTTTGATCGCCGCCATAGGTCTCTCTTCTTCAGCAGGCTTAACCCAGTGCTCATTCATCAACAATGCATAGTTGTAGTCAGGGTTGTAATCAGGGTTCTCCCAACGCTTACCCCGTATGCCAAACAGCAGTTGCAGGCTGCCGCCTAGATGGAACCCTTTTTTACCCATGCGCTTGGCATGTGCTGCAAGCGGAAAGCCATACGCTCCACAACCAATCAGGCAAATGTCGTAGTCAATTTGGTCCATCTGTGATTTCATGTGATCGAGTGCGTCAAACCAGGTTTCGAATTGCGTCTTTTCACCTGCAATGCTTTGGACTGCCTTAATCGTTCTCAACTCAAAAGCAGGTAGTAAATTGTCCTTAAACAGCAATTCACGTTTTTTGTATTGTGCTTCGATCGTGCCGGCGAAAGGATGGATGACTAATACCTTTTTTCCTTCCAGCGCATGAGTCCATGGTGGACTTGAAAAATAGGGGTTCAGTAATTCCAAGTCAATCTTAATAGCAGAGCCGAGTTCAATCTTAAACAACGCCTCGTCTGGCAACCAAGAGCCCAACAAATCTACCAAAAGAATATCCTGAAGCATTAGCTCACAAAATTTTTCGATAGCAGAAACGTTTTCAGGAAAAAACCCTGAATAAGTGTTCATCTGGCGAATAATCTTTTCATTCCACCACCATGATGGCACTTTTCCTTGGATAAAAGAAAATGCTGATTTTCTGTCTTGTTTTACACCAAGATAATTGGCGATGCATGCTAACTCCGTACTGCCAAAGCGAGAGATCATTACGGGTTTTGGCGAATTTAATAACTCAAATATTTTATCGGAGGCTACATTCGGTTCTTGAATGCAGGCTGGTCTTATTAGAGATTTTTTTTTAAAAGCACTTTCATAGAATCTGCGCAATATTTTTAGCACAGTAACATGATAGATGTTTTTATTAGATTTTAATTTAGTGTTCAACTCAAGCCCAAAATTATTTCTGTTTATCTAATTTTCTTAAATAAAGATCAATATAGCTCGCAAACCTTCCGGGCAAGCGTTTAACAAAGCCATTGAACTTGAGTGCCAATGATCGACGAGGCGCATCATTCAAGAATCCACGCTTGGAAAAATCTATCTCTATCCCATGGTTGGAAAAAAGAGTCACTACATCTTCTTTCCAACGACCTTGAACAATGCCGGTAAACACGTAAGGAATAATTTCATACTTACCCAGCTGGACTACATTTGGGTCGACCACATAAAAGTGATGATTGATTCTGGTACTGCGCATGGAACCAAACTCTTCAAATTGCCAGGCACTTTCATGTTCACGCAAGTAAGACTTCAAAACGTTTTTACGCCATAGTGCAGCTTGGCATCCGACCCGATAGCGTTGTTTCAGCTTTACTTTAAACAGGCCATTGTATTTAGATTTCCCCTCATTAATCACGGCTTGATCAGTGAGGTGAATGCAATCAATTGACTTGTCGTCACACATCAGCTGAACATATTTTTCAACCATCTCATTTCCAACTGGCGCCTTGATGAAGTAGTCCTCTTGCATATATAGCACGATATCACCTTCAATTTTGTCCAGCGCACGCAGAAGACATTCACTCCAGGTTAGTCGACGATCAAGCTCACCTTCGTTAACTTTCAGTGCGACGATATCCAAACATGGGTAGCTAAAGTCTCTCGTCTCAGTATTCAGAAAAAGTTTGCCTTTGCAGTCAGGCCAATACCGCGCATGTAGCTTAAAATATGGCTCCCAGCAATCGGCAAAGTTGTCGCAGCTGTTAACTATGATGCTGTACTGAGCCATTCGAATATTATAATTTTTTAAATGTATATATTCCGCAACCATACACTAAACCTGATGGCAGATAGTTTAAATCTGCGTTCTTAATCAGGTCTCCATGATCATCTACGTAATCAAATCGAATTAATTCAATATTATTTCCATTATCTGCCCAATTAAAAATATCTTTTGGATGAAATACTCGCTGTTCGTTAAAATGCACTTCATTTCTAAAGGCAATAGGAAAGCTAATGTAAAGCGTACCATTCGGCTTCAGCATTTTTAAAATGTTATTGAAACCGACAATGTGACCTGATGGATTTAGTGGATCACCATACCGCCCCAACCCAAAATGTTCGATTGCATGAAGGCAAGATATTGAATCTACCAATAGCACCTGGCTATTTGGCGTTCGCATTAAGTCCATTTGCAAAAAACTTATATTGTCATGACCCGTGCCTGTCAGCGGACGAATATCAACAATTTCAATCGACCGAAATGTTGCAACGTGCGCAACAAAGCCATCGATCCTTGAACCTATATCTAGATGACGGCTCGGTTGCTGTTCAAAAATAAATGATGCCACCAAAAGATCTTGATGAAAGTAATGCCCACTTGCAGATCCAGCTTGTTTATCCCATTCAGTTAACATTGGCGAAGCGTGGGTGACTTTACCCCCTAATTTTTTAAAACTCCAATACTGCGAGACATATCTAGGAATAAATCTCAAATTCGCAAGACTAAATATATTGATTCCCAAAACACGTAGCCACGCTAATATTGGTTTGACGAGAGGTTTAGCAATTTTTTTCGTTATTTTTTTCATAATACAGTCAACATTTCGAATTTATATCTGACACCTAAAAATACAGTTACCGCATTGTAAAATTTATTTTTTTTATTACACGGCAAGGATTTCCTGCTGCAAATACATGAGCGGGGATATCACCAGTAACTACGCTACCTGCTCCAATAATTGAACCATCACCTATTGTGACACCTGGCAATATAGTTACATTAGTTGTAATCCAAACATTATCTCCAATAATTATTGGTTTTGCAATAACTGTTGAAAAGTTGTTAATATCGTGAGTTGATGTGATCAATATGTTTCGAAATGAAAACCCACTATTTTTACCAATAGTGATAGGTGCATAGGCAAGCATATATACATCCGCTAAACTAACGTTTTCGCCCACTGTAATATTTGGCGCTGAGCAATAGAAATCTTTATTTAATGTGGTTGATTTAGGAAGTTTAAATGATTTTAGAATGCCCCATTTCACAAATCCGAGGTTTCTAATTAAAGGTAATCTGTTCAGGCTTAGAAATAGACGCGCAAGCCTCCCGTTGCTTGGACGTCTTTGATCACCAATTTTATATACAAAGGTCTCTGTGGTCATTGTTAGCCCAGTTTTATTTATCTGAATATTCGCTTTCAGTTTACTTGTTTCGTTTTGAATGCCTATAGTTAGCAGCAATACTGTTCGCTCGTGACAGCAACTTGTTAAAAGTATGATTTAATATCACCTTAATTTGATCTCTCTCTAATTTATTCAGGCCAATCCACCATACGGAAAAGAAAAAAGACAAAAATAATAGGGAACTAACATACAACAATCGACTAAATCCGCTCGCCATAAATATTGTCGGTAGTGAACTCACACCTATTACAATAATGAATGAAGATGTACATCTTGCAATCACATTCCAGAAATAATCCCATAAAAGTAATCCACAGTATTTTTTGGCGAAATACAATGTTACATTCAGGGACGCCAATGCATAACAGATAAAAATGTAATATAAATATTCAGGTGAATAACCAAATCTAAAAAACACAAACGATACAGCTAACGGGAACAAAGTTAATACAGATGAAACTAATTGATAGTCTCTAATATTTCCAACAGCAGATATTGAAATTGCTAGGGTTATAAATAACTGTTCAATCAATTTCTGTATTAACAAAAGCTGACAAAATTTGATAGCGTATTGCGGTACTTCTTTAAGCCACAGGCCGAATAAGTATGGCATCTCAAGCCACACAGGTATGTAAATAATCATTAGCAAGAAGAAACTTAGCTTGCTCCCCATGATTGATGCCGTAAGCATGAATTGACGATTTCCAGCACCTTCGCTTTTAGCGATAAGTGGATTAAGTGCACGTAACATTGTTCCAGCTAAAACGCTGAGCTGACCGCTTATTTGTATTGCAACACCCTGCGCTGCATTCAATGCAGCACCAAAAAACATATTCAGTACTAATATCTGACCATAATTCGCTAACATGCTTGTTGCACTCCCAAAAAGCGACCAACCCGCGAATCGGCTCATTTCATTAAATAAAGAACGACAGAAATAGCGACGCAACGCATATTTGCATTCATGATACCGACGATGACAGTAAGCAGCACGCATCAATAGCAATGCAACCGTAGTCACAGCCATCAAAAAACCATAGAGTTCCAGCTTGTCTGTAGTCGCATCGACAATAATTAGTGCGATAGCTAACTTAGTTACTGCTTCAACTACTCCCAATACAGCGAATAGCAGCATGTTTTCCCGCGCATTGATCACTGCGTCGTACGGAACACCGAGGATGGTAATAAAGGTGCTAGCAACTGCAAATTGATAAACTAACCAAGCGGCTTGCATTCGTTCTGGAGCTATTTTAAGCATCCTATCAAAGAGTATGAAACCTGCAAATTGCAAAATGCCAAGCACAATGATGGCAATACCTGCATGCAACACCACACTGACGTTGAAAATTTGATGCAGCCGCCCCTCATCGCCATGACCTTGCGCGTAGGACATGAATCTTTGCGTTGCTGCCGCCATGCTGGCGTTCAAGAAGGTAAGCATCGCAATGACACCGCCTACCAAGTTGAAGATGCCGAAGTCATCAACGCCTAATGCATTCAGAACTAGGCGCGTTGTGTATAGCGAAAGAACGACCGTGATCGCCATACGAGCATAGAGAATGCCCGTATTCATGACAACACGATGAGTTGGATCCATCTTGGCTTATCTCGCTCGCTGCAAGTCGCTTGCGACGCTCATTACAGACGACCGCGTCCAATGGCAACGTAGTCAATGCCGGTTTCTTGCATTCCATGTGGCTCATACAGATTACGCCCATCAAAAATCACCGGGGCCTTCATCGCGGCCTTCAGCGTTGTCCAGTTCGGGCTACGGTAAGCCTTCCACTCAGTCACGATGATCAGCGCGTCTGCGCCCTGTACGGCGTCCATCGGCTTGACGGCAAACTGCAGGTTTTGCAGCACCGCAGGCGCATCGGCCAGATCCAGTGCCAATACCCGGCGGGCTTCTTGCTCGGCCACGGGATCGTGCGCATGGACGCAAGCACCGGCGCGCAGCAGTGCGCTGATAACCACGCGACTGGGTGCATCGCGCATATCGTCGGTGTTGGGTTTGAAGGCCAGGCCCCACAGGGCAAAGGTTTTGCCGGTCAGGTTGTGGCCGTATTTAGCAAAGATCTTGTTGACCAGAACTTGTTTTTGGTCGTTGTTGACTGCTTCTACAGCTTCAAGCACACGCAGGGTCTGGCCGTGCTCGCGTGCGGTACGGGCCAAGGCCTGCACATCTTTGGGAAAGCAACTGCCGCCGTAGCCGGTGCCGGCGTACAAGAAGCTGTAGCCGATGCGGGGGTCGGATCCTATGCCTTGGCGCACCAGTTCTATGTCGGCACCAACCTCGTCGGCCAGGTTGGCCAGCTCATTCATAAAGCTGATGCGGGCAGGCAACATGGCGTTTGCTGCGTATTTGGTGAACTCGGCACTTTTAACGTCCATGACGCGAGTGCGCTCATTGTTACGGTTGAAAGGGGCGTATAGCTGGCGCATGGTGGCCAGGGCTTGCTGGCCTGCCGGGTCGCTGGCTACGCCCAAGACGATGCGGTCTGGGCGGGTGAAGTCTTCAATGGCGGCACCCTCTTTTAGGAATTCTGGGTTTGATACTACGGAGAAGGTGGGGATGGGAGCGGATTCCGATTCGGATTCGGAGATGCCCTCACCCCTGCCCTCTCCCTGGGGGAGAGGGAGTGATGCGGTGAGGGGGAGGGAATAACGAGCGGCTATTTCTGCGTTTATGGCGGTGGTTACTTTGTCGGCTGTGCCTACTGGCACGGTGGATTT
>JACMRF010000071.1 GCA_014376575.1 Undibacterium sp. | reverse complement strand
GTGATGCTTTGAACCGTGGTTCCGGGTGGGCCAAACATCGCGCCCAGAAAAGGCAGCATGTCCACGACCATCAGTTTAGACACCATCTGGGGATGGCGCGCGGTCAGCATCATGCCGATTGTGCCACCCATGGAGTGACCAATCACGGCAGGTTTATTTAACCCTTCCGATTCTATATAACGTGCGATTTCTTCTGCTACCGGCGCAGCGACGTCGCCATCAGTATTGGCGCCTTTGGGCTGACCGGCGAAACCGGAAATATGAATCAGATGGTAGCGATGCTCAGGCACCGCCTTGATCATTTCCGCCCAGACCCGTGGCGATGAGCTCAGGCCAGGAATGAGAATGACATCGCTGCCCTTGCCCTCGGCCCTGACCGAGATGCGCTCAGAGGTAAAACTGGCGGCAAATGCGGTGACGGGGCTGAGCATAGAACAGCTCAGTGCGAATAGTCCGGTGAGCAAGCTGCGGCGAGTGATCATAAGGTGACTCCAGTTATTCAAAGAAGGAAGTAGTAAAGTAGGGCGTTCGCATGAAGACCAAGCCTGGTCCCCGAAAAGCACGAAAGACACGAACACAGTAAAACACGAAAATATATCTTAGGTAATCGATGAAAAATGATGTTGAATTGCGCGTGCCTTTCGTGCTGTTCGCGCTGTTCGTGGACAAAATGCTTGTACTTTCTCTATGCAAGTTTCATGCAATTGCCATGGCTAGTGTAGCAGGATGTCTTGACAGCAAAAGCGATAGATTGAAATGCACATTGACGTCGATGCGGGGCGGGGTATGCCTGCGCAATGCACAACAATCTGTCCATAGTTTCTAAGCTCTTGGTGCGTAAATACGCTGCATCTCTGTCGCAAAATGCTTCGCCAGATTTAGTCGTTTCAGCTTCATTGTTGGTGTGATTAAGTTATTTTCTATAGCCCAGGGTTCTAGTGAGAGTATGGCCGCTTTCGGCTGGGCGTAAAAAGGCAGGCTGGTCGTTAATTCGCGCATACGTTTTACGACGGCTGCCACCGCTTCTGGTGAACGTAAATTATTCTCGTCGCTCGCGTCTAAGCCTAAAGTTTGGCATAACTCGCTCCAGTAACGCTGGCTTAAGACCGCGGCGCATCCGATGAAGTGGGCGTTGTCGCCGAAGGCATACACTTGTTCAAACACCGGGTCGGTGGTGATTGCAATCTCCAGATCAACCGGGGCGATTTTTTCTCCGGTGGAGGTCACGATAATTTCTTTGACTCGACCCAAAATACGTACTCTTCCATCGAGCAGATCAGCCTGATCGCCAGTACGTAGCCAGCCGTCAATAAATGCCTTTGCCGTATCTTCCTCGCGCTTCCAGTAACCGCGCATCACATTCGGGCCACGCACCAGTAGCTCGGCGTTTTCACCGATCTTGACTTCCACGCCCGCCATCACGCGTCCGACGGTGGCAGGGTTATTGTCATCAGGAGAATTAAACGCCACCACAGGCGAGGTTTCTGTCATGCCGTAGCCTTGCACGATAGGAACCCCTAATCCCAGAAAGCATCGCGATATCACGGTAGACAGTGCCGCGCCGCCACTGACGGCCACACGCAAGCGGCCACCAAACTTGTTTTTCAGTTTATCCGCCACCAGCGGCCCCAGCACACGCCAGGCGATATCGTCGGCCAAGGTCTGTAAAGCACCCTCAGACGATAAACCTTGAGTGCGGGTAAATCTGCGCCAGCCCACGGCGATCGCTGCATTAAATAACAAAGACTGAATGCGTGACTGCGCTAACGTCGTTTGAATCGCGCTGTACACGCGCTCGTAAATCCTTGGCACTGAGATCAGTATCGTCGGTCTGATGGTGATCAGTTCCTGGGGCAATTGCTTGACCGAGTAAGAGAAGGCAACGCATGCGCCAGCGGCGATCGGCAGGTAGTACCCGGCAGTGCGTTCAAAGGTATGCGACAAGGGCAAAAACGAGAGAAAAATATCGCTGATCAAAGGCGCCACGCGCTGTACTACCGCCTTCACATTGGACATCACATTTTGATGTGTCAGCATCACGCCTTTGGGCTTGCCGGTGGTGCCGGAGGTATAGACCAGAGCGGCAAGATCGTCTGCCGCTGCCTCTACCAACAAGCCGGCAGCATTGATACCGGATGCGCTTGCCAGCCATTCGTCCAGTGTGGCGACGGGCACGCCTGCCGGAGTGTCATTTTGCGCAAGATTTTTTTGTAGCACCACAACCTGGCGCAAGGCTGGCATGGCAATGCCGGTACTGGCGATATCTTTCCATTGCTGATCAGTGGCGGCGATCAAAAGACTTGCATCACTATCGCTGACGATGTAGGCAATGCTGGCGGGATTGTCTAGCGCATGCATGGGCACGGGTACGCAAGCGAGCTGCAAAGTGGCCTGATCCATGCACACGGCATCTACACCATTTGGCAACAAAATCGCCAGGCGTGCGCCACGCTCAGGCCGCAAGACCGACAGTGCTTTGACGAAAGCGACACTGCGCTGCTGGGTTGCCAGCCAAGAATAACTGATCCATTGTTGGCGTTGGTCGTCAAATTGCCGATAGGCTTCTGCCGCCGGCGTGAGTGCAACCCGCCATGCAAAAAGTTCTGAAAGAGTTTGGATGTCTGATAGAGCGCGTTCGTACAGAGGTTTTATTTGTTTTGGCATCATGGTGATCAATCTCAATCGCTGGTCGTTGCTTCGTATTTATTTTACCAGATGTAAAAATATCAAAAACGGCCATGCCCACCACGCATACCCCATGCGGCTTACCGACCAGAGTGGCTGGAAACCCGCATGGATAGGGCGTGTTGGCGCACCGTGTTTTAATTTTTTGCACAAGCTCAGTTTCACCTAAAATACGGCAGATGCCTACTTGCCACTTTTCTGAGAGATGTTATTTTTCGCCATGCCAAATTTTGAACATAAACTGAGTGATCGCGCCACAGTGCAGCAACGTATCGCCAATTTGCCCACACCCGTCGTCATGACCAACGGCGTATTTGATATTTTGCATCGTGGCCACGTCACCTATCTGGCGCAGGCCAGAGCGCTGGGCGCTTCGCTGGTGGTCGCGGTCAATACCGATGCCTCGGTCAAGCGTCTGGGTAAAGGCGATGACCGCCCGCTTAATTGCTGTGCCGACCGCATGGCAGTATTGGCGGCGCTGGAGTCGGTCAGTCTGG
This sequence comes from Undibacterium sp., assembly GCA_014376575.1. The sequence goes on along the minus strand of JACMRF010000071.1, from coordinate 29,452 downwards.
TGGTTGAATTTGACGAAGATACTGCCTTGCAAGCGGTGCTGGCGGTGCATCCGGATATCTACGTGAAGGGTGGCGATTACGATATGACGGCCATCCCGGAAGGGCAGGCCGTGCTGGCGTATGGCGGTCAGGCGGTGGCGATTGATTTTGAGCATGACCGTTCTACCAGCAAACTGCTGGAAAAAGTCAGATCAAATGCGTAAGGTATATTGTCGTTGCAAGAGTTGTTCAAACTCTTCTGGTGGCACCGGTTTCGAGAACAGATAACCTTGCGCATAATCACAACCAGCCAGTCTGAGTAGTTCTTTTTGCTCTACGGTTTCTACCCCTTCAGCAATCACCTTCAGGCCAAGTTTGTGCGCCATGACGATGATCGCTTCCGACAAGGCGATATCGCTCTTGTCGGTGGTCAGGTTACGGATAAAGGATTGGTCGATTTTAAGATAGTCGATGTCAAATTTTTTCAGATACGACAGCGAAGAATAGCCGGTGCCAAAATCGTCTAGCGAGACCTGTATGCCAGCATCGCGAAATTGTAATAATTTCTCAACAATTTTCTCGCTGGCATCGAGTAATAATCCTTCTGTGATCTCGATCGTAATCGCCTGGCCGGGTAAGCCGAGTTGCTTTAACTGGTTGATCCATTTGGCGTAGCGATCACCATCGCCTTGAAACTCTACCGGCGATTGATTGATGCTGACTTGAAAACTGGCAATATATTTTTCGCGCCAGCTTTGCACCCGGCGCACGGTTTCCTGAAATACCCAGTCGCCGATATGGCTGATTAAGCCACTCGCTTCCGCCAGCGGTATAAACACCATCGGGCTAACAAACCCTCGCTCGGGGTGCTGCCAACGGATGAGCGCTTCGGCTTTGCGAATGCGGCCGGTATTGAGATCAACGATAGGCTGAAAATATACCTGTAATTGTTTTTCAGCGATGGCAATGCGCAGTTCGCTGGTCAGGCGCATGCGCGCTAATGCTGCAGTTTGTAAGGTTGGGGTGAAATAGCTGAAGCGATTGCGTCCACTATCTTTGGCCGAGTACATCGCTTGGTCGGCATGACGTAATAAATTATCGAGATCGTTCGCATCGTCCGGAAACAGGGTAATGCCGATGCTTGCGGAGAGAAAAATATCTTCATCACCGAGTGAGAACGGCTCAGCCATTTTTTCGATGATGTTTTCTGCGATCTTCTCGACGTGTTCAGTGCGGTGCAGTTCTGGCAAGGCAACAGTAAATTCGTCACCACCCAGACGAGCCACCGTGTCGGACTCGCGGACGCAAGTTCGCAAGCGACGTGCCGCTTCAATCAACAGGGCATCCCCTATGGCATGCCCGAGTGTGTCATTGACGGTTTTGAAATGATCGAGGTCGATAAAGAGCAGCGCCACTGGCAAGCCGGTACGTCGGCTTCTTTGCAGATCGTGTTCTAGCCTGTCATTGAACATACGACGGTTAGGCAAACCAGTTAAGGCATCGATATTTGCCTGTTGCCAAATCAGCGCCTCGGCTTTCTTTTTCTCGGTGATATCAAGATGCGTGCCGAGCATGCGCAGCGCTTGTCCTTGCGCGTCGTATTCAACTATCCCGCCCACCGATAGGATCCAGATCCACTCCCCATTTTTTTTTCGCTGGCGAAATTCCATGCGATATTCAGCAGTTTTCCCTGAAATAAAGTCAGCATAGGCTTCTGCTGTGATGTCGATGTCGTCGGGATGTAAGCGCGCGCGCCAGGCGTCATTGGTTTCGTGAAAGCCATCATAGTCAAATCCTAGCATGGTGGCGTATTCGCTATTGACAATTGCGATCCCGGTTTGCACGTTCAGATCGTAGAGGCCCTGATGGGTTGCAGAAAGGGCCATCCGTAAGCGTTCTTCACTTTCGTACACGGCGATTTCAGCACGCTTTCGTTCTGAGATGTCGGTATGCGTGCCGATGACTCTGATGGGGTCGCCATTGTCATCTCGCGAAATAACGGTGCCGCGTGTCAATATCCATTTCCAGTGGCCGTCCTTGCACAGCACGCGATGTTCATTGGTGTAGAAAGGAGTCTGCCCATTAAAGTGAGCTTGCCTGTCCTTGTGCATCTTGGCGATGTCATCGGGGTGCGTGCGGCGGTCTAATTCATCAGGAAGATCGGCAATGTCTTCTTCTGCATATCCATAAATGTCTTTCAGCCTTTTTGAAAGTATTTCTACGCCTGTTTGCGGGTACCAATCCCACACCCCGTCACCGGCACTTTCTAATGCCAGTTGCCACCTTTGCTCATCGATGCGCTGTGCTTCTTGTATGTGTTTTTTTTGTGTGATGTCTTGTATCGTCGCGTAACAACCGATCACTACCCCATCCACAGACACGACCGGCAACCACTCTGCCGCAATCTCTTTTACACCACCTGCAAGAGAGGGGAGACGTGCTTCGTAAGACACGCGTTGCCCGGAAAATACCCGTTCAATATGGGGGCGAACCAGTTCAAACGCGGCAGGCCCTATGATTTGCGCCAGCGATTGACCAATGACGGCTGATTTCTCAAGATGAAACAAGTCGAGATAGGCTTGATTTACAAATTGGTGACGTAATTGCGTATCCAGATAAGAGACGCAAAGTGGCAACGCATCGAGCAGCGCGCACAGATTTTTAGCCTCTTTGTCGAAAGCGTGTTGCATCAGGTTATGCATGGCAAAGCAAGCAATCGTAAAGTCATTTTCCTGCTAGTGTATTTTAATGTCATCTAGAACCAACGTCGTAGTTGAGTGGCTACCCTGTGAAAAAAAATCGTGACATGCGGTTGTAGATTGCGCTACACGCTATTTCAACATAAAGCCGCCGGGTGACAAAGCTTTTGTTGATTTATTTGCTATTATTTTTTCTGGTGATGTCATTTTTATTGCAACGTGGTTTTACTGAATCGGCGCTGAAATACATGGATCTGCTGCGCCAGATACAGTCAATTTACGCCAACGGCGATGAGCCGGGCGCAGATATTAAACCCAGATTTTCCATTAGGCGCACCTGCGGTGCTATTGGCATGCTGACGGGGCATTTTCGGTTATTTTTTCTGCTCTTCGTGGACAATAGCTCGCTATTGGCGCCTCATTCGCAGCAAAACTGCCTCGAAAAGTGCATCCGTCATCATTGCCAATCCTAATGGAAATTCTGGGTTAAACTGGTTTTATGCCTTGATTGTCGAAGGATCTGAAGTGGTGGTGGTATGTTAAAAGAGGTATCGATCACATGCGGATACCGCATAGAAGTTGCCAATGACGGTTATCTGGCCTTGGGACGTTTGCTGGCAGATGCGGGACTTCATCATTAAAAAAGATGCTGCTTTAAAAGAAAAATGTAAGCTGATCGTGTCGGAGATGTCTGCGCAGTAATGCGCGATGAAGTACACGGCCAAGTGGCGTCGATTTTTTGATATATTTAAATCTTTCAGAATAAAAGCGCACTATCCATGCGCCTTTTCAGCCATATATGCTCGATGAGCCGCATGGGTATTGCGGGTTGGGTTTTATATTTTATAAAAATCGCTTTCTGATGTGTCTTGAATGCCAATATTATCCATGTTTGCGGCCATAGGTTTCGATCAATCCCGCAATGGTTGACAAAGGCACTATTTTGTCTACCGCGCCTAATTTGACGGCCTCTTTTGGCATGCCGTAGACCACACATGATTTCTCATCTTGCGCTATGGTCTCTGCACCGGCGTCATGCATATCGCGCATGCCCAGCGCGCCATCGTCGCCCATGCCTGTCATGATAATACCCAAGGCATTGCGCCCGGCACATTTTGCCACTGAGCGGAACAGCACATCGACCGAGGGGCGATGTCGGTTGACTGGCGGACCGTCCGAAATTTCTACATGATATTGCGCGCCGCTGCGCTTGACCTGCATGTGTTTTCCACCGGGGGCGACCAACGCACGCCCTGGGATGACGCGGTCGCCGTTTTTTGCCTCCAGCACTTCCATGGCGCAAATATTATTGAGCCTGTCGGCGAACGCTTCGGTAAATTTTTCGGGCATGTGCTGCACAATGACGATACCTGGCACGGTACGTGACAGCTCTTTCAAAACGAGCTCTAAGGCCTGTGTACCACCGGTCGAGGTGCCAATCGCAATCAATTTATCCGTTGTGATCGACATGGCAGACGTGGCACTGTGAGGCATTGCCTGATCGATGGTCAGTTTGGGCGCAAGCCCAAGCGGTGCCATGCTCATCGCCTTGACGCGACGCATATTCGATGCCGCGGCCGCCTTGACGGCATCAACAATATCGCCTTCATCCAGTTCTAAAAAATTCTTTAGACCCGCTTTAGGTTTGGTCACAATGGCGACTGCGCCCGCGGCCATGGCCTGCATGGAAGTAGCAGCCCCTTTTTCTGTCAGGGTAGAGCAGATCACGACCGGCGTCGGCCGTATCGACATGATTTTTTTTAAAAATGTAATACCATCCATACGCGGCATTTCAATATCGAGAACGATGACGTCTGGCCACTGCGCGTTCATTTTTTCCATCGCAAAGATAGGGTCGGGAGCCGAGGCGATTACTTCTATCCCCGGGTCTTTGCCCAATAAGGCGGCAAGTACCTGGCGCACAACAGCTGAGTCATCGACCAGCATTACTTTTATTTTTCCGCTCATGATGGCATCACCTTATCAACATGTTTGACCCAGACATCACCAGACCATAAATCGAATATGACGTTCCGGTGTCCATTGCCGCCCAAATGTTCAGATTTTATTTTCAGGCCGTGTTTTGCCAATAAATGACGGCCGATCTCCACATTCTGATCAGATATCGTGAAGACACGTTTATCCTTATCTGGAAACTGATTACCTCCGCCAAAAATTTTAACCTCGTACTCATGCGCCAAGGTCTGGGATTTTCTTATCTCATGCATGAACATTTGTATTGTATCTTCCGCGTATTTTCCATCGAGTTCTTTATTGTGTCCCTGGCGGTTATTTTTAGGTAGCATGTAGTGACACATGCCACCGATGTGCTTTTTGGGGTGCCAGAGGGTAATGGCAACGCAGGAGCCGAGAATAGTGCGGATACGAGTCTCCCTGTCACTAAAGTAAAACTCTCCGGGCTGCAAAAATATATCAATGTAAAAACCGGGTTCGTTCATTTTATGTACTGTTCTTATAACGCTTAAATGTCGCGCCTGTAAATAGACGGCCCAAGTAATTTTAAGTTGGAATTAATCCCATTGAGCGTTTCGGAATGGCTGACAATAAAATACCCACCTGGTCGCAGTTTTTCATATAAACGCTGTACTAATTTTTGCTTGGTTTCCATGTCAAAATAAATCATCACATTGCGCAGAAAGATCACTTCAAACAAACCCATTTCCGGCAAAGGCTCTATCAGGTTAACGATGCAGAAATTCACCTTTTGACGCAAATTGCTATCGACCAAAAAGAAGTCTTCATATTCTTCTTTCCCTTTCATGCAGTATTTTTTTAGTAGCGCTGGTGGAATTTTATCTGCGGCCGACATCGGGTATAGACCACGGCTTGCTTTTTCAACGATGCGGGTCGAAATATCGGTTCCTGCTACTTCCCAGCGGTCACCGGGAAAATGTTCCGCCAGTGTCATGGCGATGGTGTAAGCTTCTTCGCCGCTGGAACTGGCAGCACTCCAGATACGGATACCACGCTGGCGAGCATATTGCGGAAAGATGACCTTTTGCAGAAACTCAAAATGTTTAGGCTCGCGAAAAAAATAAGTTTCATTGGTCGTCAGGAGATCAATTGCCACCGTGGTTTCATCCTCATATCCTGGGCGGCCAAGTAAGGCAAAATAATCGCCGTAACTAGTCAAGCTGCGGCTACGCAGGCGTTTGTCAAGGCGGCCCATGACCAGTGCTTGCTTACCGTCATGTAATGCAATGCCGGTACGCTCATACAGAAAGCGAGAGATCCATTCAAACTCTTTTTTCTGAATTGGTACCGGAGCGATACTACGTGGTTGATTCACTCGCATTCTCCGACTCCATAGAATTTCCTGCAGCATATTTCCTCGGCAGCATAGGTCGCCCGACAGCCACCATCTCAATGATCACGATGCAGGCGCGGCGCAGGCGCGATATCCCCGTCACCCCACAGCCAAAGCGGGCCGCCAGATCTACCACCGGTGTGCGGCCAATTCGCCTACTTGGGAGAGGTTGAGCTCACCGGTGATTGCGTGCGTGGTCATGGCCGCCTTGTTTAGGGAAGAATGAGTTTGGAAACGGCCGCGAGCATTTGTGCCGGCTGGAAGGGTTTAACTACCCAGGCTCTGGCCCCAGCCGCCTGAGCCTGGAGTTTTTTGCCTTCTTGCGATTCGGTGGTGAGCATGATGATGGGCGTGAATTTGTACATCGGGAGTTTTTTAACTTCGGTCACGAAGGTGATGCCGTCCATGTTGGGCATGTTGACGTCGGAGATGATGAGGTGGATCTTTTGGCCATTGAGCTTGGATAACGCGTCTACGCCGTCTATCCCTTCAACGACCAGATATCCTGCGCCCCTTAAAGCTAGCCCGACCACTTGTCGTACCGATGCTGAATCGTCTACTACCATGACTGTTTTTGACATGCCTGACCTCGCTTAATTGGATGATGGATAAGACGGATTTAAAACGCATATGAAAAAACGTAATGTCAGTTTATTGCGGTGCCGCGACAGCGGGCGCGCTTCGCGTTTGCGCGTGATTGTTTTGTTAGTCTTGCATGTTGTAATGAGATTTTAATTCCTGCATCCATTCTGAGGGGCTTGGCAAACGTTGCCCTTCACCTATCGCTTGCAGCAGTTTGCCGATATCACGGTCAAGCACATTGAGCATTTGACTGACCTTATCTTGATAGTGCAATGTAATGAGTAAGTTTTCAACGTCATTGCGAATGACGGCACCTTGGCCGCGCATGATCTCGGCGGCTTCAGCTAAATTTTGTACATGACCAAGTACGTTTTTGATTACTTGTCTAGATTGGTTGATTGCAGCTCGATCGCGATCATTGACTTTTTGCGCGGTCTTTAAGGCTGTCTTCACTACGTCGGAAATTTGATTAACACGCTCAGTGATGGTTTTTCCCGTGTCGCCTGACATTAAAGAGAGTCTGCGCACCTCACTCGCGACAACGGCAAAACCCTTGCCATGCTCACCCGCGCGCGCAGCTTCGATGGAGGCGTTGATGGCGAGTAAATTGGTTTGTGCGGCAATGATGCCTACGTTGTGCGCCATGTCTTTGAGGTCCGCAGTGGACTCGGTAAGCCCGCGTATGCCGTCGAGTAATTCATTTTCGCTCTGCACCATTTGTTCGAGATGCTCGATAACTGGTTGCAATTCTTGACGGCAAAGATCGAGGAGTTTGATTGTGGCGGTGTGTTGTACTGTGTGTTCGTTGCCGGTATGGGTTGCGAAACCGATTTCGTCGAATTGAGGTATCAATGAACCGACGCTGACGATCAATTGGCTTACTGCAGTTTCAGTTTGTAATTTGGATGTGGTGACGTGATTTTGCCAGATTGGCAGAATTGCATTGAGTAATTCGGCTTTGTCAGTGTCTTCAACTGGTGTCGTTATGTATCGGACTACGGGGTGTGTTACGGTTTCTGCTTGTTCAACAACATCCTTTTTGCGTGCGTCTAATATTTGCCAAATCAGTACGATAATAAGCACACCGATAAAAGACATCAATGGCAAAGTGGCAGGCTTTGATATGAGCGGAATACTGGCGAATATTACGATCAGCATCGCAAGCAGATTGGATACCTTAATACGGCCGCGCTGATATTGGTTATGTTTGCAACGTAACGGCGTTTTGATTATTTGCATCGTACATCCTCAAGACAATAATCTTACTTAATATTGGCAAGTAAATCAAAATTTACGAGTCATTTTATTTGATCATTTAATTTAGACTCCGCCAGAAAAATCATTTTGACGCCATGCTTCATAAACGACTATCGCGACGGTATTTGATAAATTCAAACTGCGATTATCTGGCTGCATCGGTAGTCGTATCCGTTGATTAATAGGGAACGATTCTCTTACCTCCTGCGCCAGTCCCCGTGTTTCAGCTCCAAAAACAAAAAAATCACCGGGCTTAAATGCGATGGATGAAAACGTCGAAGAACCGTGCGTTGTCATTGCAAACATGCGCTCTTGATCTGGTTGTTCCGCGACTAAGAAAGCCGCCCAGTTTTTGTGTACTTTCATCGTCGCATAGTCGTGATAATCGAGCCCGGCGCGCTTCATCTTACTGTCATCCAATGGAAAACCTAGTGGCTCAATCAGATGAAGTTGTGCTCCAGTATTGGCGCACAGGCGAATAATGTTTCCCGTATTGGGTGGGATTTCCGGCTCGACTAAGACAACATGAAACAAGATAGCTTCCTTCTCTTTAATTAAACATTTGAAGGTGCAATGATAGCCTAGTGCTCGTCATTATTTACCTTATTTAAGTCTAGTGCAAAGGTGTTCTGGCGAACACGTAATTACTTACTTTGGCAGCGCCAAAGCGTTTAAGTAAGCCCGCAATCTCATTGGAAGTTGTACCGGTCGTCATCACGTCATCCACTATTCCTATATGCTTGCCTCGTACTAAATCAATCGCGGTATCGTTTAGGCTGAACGCATTGCGCACATTTTTATGCCTATCGTCCGGATGCAGGCTACTTTGTTGCGCTGTTTCTCGGCTTCGGCGTATGAGTTGCGGGTATAGAGCAATCCCCAAATAAATAGATAGTGGTTTTGCAATTTCAAGTGATTGATTAAATCCGCGCTCGAGCAATCTTTGCCGGCCCAGAGGAACAGGGCATAGCAAGTCGGGTAACTGATGTTGAGGATCTTGCAATATTGCGTCCCGGAGCATGTTGGAAAGTAAGTCAGCGAGCGCTAAACGATGACCAAATTTGAGCGCCAAAATAAGCTGGTCAACCGGAGCTGCATAGGTGCCGGCAGTAATGGTTCGATCAAACTCAGGTGGTGCGCTGATGCAGCCTCCACAGCGGCGTTGTTGATCATTCACGGTTAAAGGAATTGCGCACTGGATACAACGAGACGAGGTAGTGCCGAAAAATTGTTGGTGACAACCTGAGCACATTAATTCATTTTCAGTTTTCCCGCAGAGTGCACAGGAGGAGGGAATGAGCGCGGCAATCGCTGAGCTAAGGTAGCTAGACAAGACATGTCTGAATGTAGGCATAAGGCAGGCGTAAAAGGTGCGCTAGATTAACTATTAACGGCAAGCGTGTAAACTGCTGGATTATCGCATTTTCATTTCAACAAACTTTTTATTTATGACACTTAGTGCCCCCATTGACTTACAACTAGTGCGTCGCCTGTTTGCACGCCCAGATCGTATTGACGCCTCTGATTTTTTGCGACGCGAAATCGCTGGGCGTATGCGGGATAAGCTTGATTTCGTCAAAATAAATCCATCGCGGGTGTTAGACGCTGGTTGCGGGGATGGAAGGGATCTGGCAAAGCTACAAAAATGTTTTCCGGATTCTCATGTCATCGGGGTAGATGCTTCTCATGCGTTGCTGCGGTCTGCGTTTCAAAAACAGAGGAACGCGAATAGCTCTGTTGGTCGCTTTCTCGATAAATGGTTGCCTGCATCTTTGCGGACAGAGATAAATTCTGCGCTTTCTTGCGCTGATTTCGCTAACCTCCCTATTACTACAAACAATATTGATGTCGTTTGGTCTAATTTGGCGCTGCATTGGCATCCACAACCTGACGTGGTATTTGTTGAATGGCGTAGGGTTCTACGTAATGAAGGTCTGCTGATGTTTTCGTGCTTTGGGCCAGATACGATGCTGGAGTTGCGGCAAGCCTTTGCGGAAATAGATCAATCACCGCATACATTACCTTTTGTTGATATGCATGACTATGGCGATATGCTAGTGAATTCCGGTCTATCTACACCTGTGATGGATATGGAAAAGCTGACACTTACTTATGATAGTGTGGAAAAATTATTTGCGGATGCTCGCTCGTTGGGTGGCAATCCCTTATTGACTCGTAGCAAAGGATTGCTCGGCAAATCTGCGTATCGTCGTGTTTGCGAGGCATTGGAATCGATGCGAAATCGCGATGGCCGCATTCCAATGACATTTGAAGTGATTTTCGGACATGCGTTCAAGCCAATCCCGAAGAAACTTCGTTCGGGTGAATCCGTTATCAGGCTCGATTTCCCAAAAAAACAACTTTAATCTATATCAAGTTTTCATAATTGACTAAGTTTTTAGTGCTCTGATTTGATTGATAATTGAGATGTATCATGGCCGAGCTGTGGATATTCTGCTTGATTTTCTCTTGATGTAGAGCGCCTTTACGCCTTATACTCTCGCAGTTGCAGAAGTGGTTAATGCGTGTTTTGATACTTCTAATAAAAAATTTAAACAGGGTTTTGGGGAAATCATGAAAGATGCTAAGCGATTACAGTCGTTAATGCTGGGTGCTTCGCTTGTGGCAGCAGTCCTGCCAACTTGGGCAGCGGTAAAAGATAGTCAGGGCGGTCCAGCGGTGCTTGAGTTGAACTTGCAAACGCCCGTGACACAGATTGCGGAGCAAATTTATTCCTTGCATAATTTAATGCTGGTAATTTGTCTTGTGATTTTTGTCGCTGTGTTCAGTGTGATGTTTTATTCAATATTGAAACACCGTAAATCGCTTGGACACAAGGCGGCAACTTTCCATGAAAGTACTACTGTCGAGATTTTGTGGACTATCGTTCCATTCATCATCGTTATTGGTATGGCGTTGCCAGCAACCAAAACTTTGGTATCAATGAAAGATACATCAAACGCCGATATCACCATTAAAGCTACCGGTATGCAGTGGAAATGGGGTTACGACTACCTGAAGGGTGATGGCGAGGGTATTGCTTTTCTTTCTACGTTGAAAACACCAAGAACTCAAGTCGGTGCTCCTGGCGTGTTGCCAACAGAGCCGCGTGGCGAGAATTATCTGATGGAAGTAGATAATGAAGTGTTCGTGCCGGTCAATAAAAAAATTCGTATCATCACGACGGCCAATGATGTGATTCACTCTTGGTCGGTACCATCGTTTGGTGTAAAGCAGGATGCGATACCTGGTTTTGTTCGCGATACTTGGTTTAAGGCGGACAAGATAGGTGTTTATCGTGGTCTGTGTTCAGAATTGTGCGGTAAAGAACATGCATTTATGCCTATCGTAGTTAATGTCGTTTCTGCAGATGATTATAAAAAATGGGTAGATGGAAAAAAGAAAGAAATGGCAGCGAATGCTGACGACCCTAGTAAGGTTTGGACCATCGATGAGTTGAAGCAGCGCGGTGAGAAAGTCTATTCGGCAAATTGTGTGGCATGTCATCAAGCAACCGGTAAGGGTGTTCCAGGCGCCTTCCCGGCATTGGATGGTTCCGTCGTTGTTCTTGGTCCGAAAGCAGCTCAAGTAGGTATTTTGCTGAACGGAAAAAATGCGATGCCAGCTTGGAAAGCCACCTTATCTGATACGGAAATTGCCGCAGTGATTACATACACTCGCAATAGCTGGTCAAATAAATCCGCAGAAAATATCGTCCAGCCAGCCGACGTTTTGGCTGCTCGTAAGTAATTGAACAGGAGATTGAGATGAGCACCACAGCAGTCGATCACGCACACGATCATTCTCACGGTCACGATGACCATAGCCATGATGAGCCTCAAGGTTGGGCTAGATATTTGTTGGCCACAAATCATAAAGTCATAGGTAATTTGTATTTAATTTTTGCTTTTACTATGCTGATGGCTGGCGGTGTAATGGCATTGTTGATTCGTAGCGAATTATTCCAACCTGGTTTGCAGTTGGTACAACCCGAATTCTTCAATCAATTGACAACCATGCATGGCTTGGTTATGGTTTTCGGCGCGATTATGCCGGCTTTTGTTGGGTTTGCGAATTGGATGATCCCTTTGCAGATTGGCGCAGCCGATATGGCCTTTGCCAGAATGAATAACTTTTCATTCTGGTTGATGCCTCCAGCTGCGATTCTGCTAATGGCATCATTCTGGGTTCCAGGGGGCGCGACTGCTGCCGGATGGACATTGTATGCACCATTGTCGACACAAATGGGGCCTGGTATGGATATGGCGATTTTTGCAATCCATATTATGGGCGCATCTTCCATCATGGGGTCAATTAATATTATTACTACGATCCTGAACATGCGTGCACCTGGCATGACCTTGATGAAAATGCCAATGTTTTGTTGGACCTGGTTAATTACTGCTTATCTGTTGATCGCTGTTATGCCAGTGCTGGCAGGTGCGATTACGATGACTTTGACAGATCGCCATTTCGGCACCTCATTCTTCAACGCTGCCGGTGGTGGTGATCCTGTGATGTATCAGCATATCTTCTGGTTCTTCGGGCATCCCGAAGTCTACATTATGATTTTGCCAGCATTTGGTATCGTGTCACAAATTGTTCCAGCTTTTGCTCGTAAGCCTTTGTTTGGTTATGCGTCGATGGTGTATGCAACATCCTCCATTGCAATTTTGTCATTCATTGTTTGGGCACATCACATGTTTACTACTGGTATGCCAGTAACAGCGCAGTTGTTTTTCATGTATGCAACGATGTTAATTTCAGTTCCGACTGGTGTGAAAGTATTTAACTGGGTTGCAACAATGTGGCAAGGTTCGATGACTTTCGAAACGCCAATGTTGTTTGCTGTCGGTTTTATTTTTGTATTTACTATGGGTGGGTTCACTGGTTTGATACTGGCAGTCACGCCAATTGATATCCAGCTGCAGGATACTTATTATGTAGTTGCTCACTTTCATTACGTTTTAGTGGCGGGTTCTTTATTTGCTTTGTTTGCTGGTTTCTACTACTGGAGTCCAAAGTGGACGGGCTTTATGTACAATGAATCGCGCGGCAAGATTCATTTTTGGGGTTCGCTGATATTTTTTAATATAACTTTTTTCCCTATGCACTTTTTGGGGTTGGCTGGGATGCCGCGCCGTTATGCGGACTACCCTGCTCAATTCACTGATTTTAATCAGATAGCTACGATTGGCGCATTTGGTTTCGGTTTAATACAAGTATATTTCTTACTCGCTGTGGTCGTTCCGTGTTTTAGGGGAGGCAAGCCAGCTGAGGCCAAACCTTGGGATGGGGCTGAAGGTTTGGAGTGGACCGTGCCTAGCCCAGCGCCCTTCCATACTTTCGAAGTGCCACCAGTCGTTAAATAAAACCGAGGTACTCGGCGAAAGTCGGGTTTTCTTCAAGAAAATGAAAAACCATAAAAAGCCAAATAATGTAAAAACAGCGTTAATGTTGTTTTCTGTTGCGCTGGTATTTTTTATCAGTGTAATTGTAAAACAGACTTGGTTACGTTGAAGTAGAGTTGGAAGATCAGATGTCGGATGAACCGAAACAAGTATCAATGCAACAGAAATTTGGTGTCAAGGCGCTAAATATTGCTATGTTGGGGAAGTTGTTGTTGATCGCTGTCGTCATGTTTGGGTTCGGTTACGCTCTGGTGCCTATTTACAAGCAAATTTGTGAACTGACTGGTGTGAATATACTCACTCCTAAAGATATTTCAGTCAAAGAAATTTCTAATTCTCAGATCGATAGAAGCCGTGAAGTTACTGTGGAGTTTGATGCAAATACTCAAGGTCCATGGCGCTTTCGTCCAACTGTGTCCAGTATGAAAGTACATCCAGGGGAGATGACCCAGGTAGTGTATGAAGTAGTTAATAAGCAGTCATACAAAATGGATGCGCAAGCCATTCCAAGTTATGCACCACAGCAAGCTGCAGCCTACTTTAAAAAAATGGAGTGTTTTTGTTTTAAACAACAGACATTGGAAGCAAACGAGGCGAGGCAAATGCCAGTTGTTTTTTTTATAGATCCAAGTTTGCCAAAAGATGTAAAAGTAATAACTTTATCGTATACCTTCTTTGAGGTTGGTATGAAGCAGCGTGCTGCGGGTCCAGGTGCGTAAGTCATGGATAAGAATATAGAAAATTTGAAGCATGTTACTAAGCGGAAAGCTTCATTTTTTGCAACGCTAAAAGCGGTATTTTGGTCGTTCTTAGGCATTCGAAAAAAGAGCGATTATGAAAAGGATGCAGCGCAGCTTAATCCGATTCATGTAGTTATAGCCGGTGTAATAGGCGCATTGATATTCATTGTAACGCTAGTAATTATTGTAAAAAATGTCGTCGCAAAATAAAGAAATTTAGATTAAAACTGTATTTGGAGATGTAAATGAGTTCTCACAACGCTAATGCACCCCACTACTTCGTACCTAATCCATCAAAATGGCCGGTATTGGGGGGCGCGAGTTTATTAATCACTATGTTGGGCGCGTCTGCCTGGGTGAATGGTGTTACTTGGGGATCTTACCTCAATTTCACCGGTATTTTTCTTACATTGATCGTGTTGTACAACTGGTTTGGCGATGCAATCGGAGAATCTGAAGCGGGCAAATATAGTTCGAGAGTAGATATATCTTATCGCTGGAGTATGAGCTGGTTTATTTTTTCGGAAGTGATGTTCTTTGGCGCGTTCTTTGGTGCACTATTTTATGCGCGTAGCATTAGCATGCCTTGGTTGGCTGATTTGGATCACAAGGTATTGTGGCCAGACTTCGCTGCTCAGTGGGGTAATATAGGCCCTGCAGGTACGGTTGAAGCTTTCAAAACGATGGGACCATTCCCCATACCGACCATTAATACCGCTTTGTTGTTGACTTCAGGTGTGACTCTGACTATTGCTCATCATGCCTTGCGCGAAGGGCATCGCGCTAAGACCGCTATTTGGCTATTTGCAACAGTACTGTTGGGCGCAGTATTTATGGGTTTTCAAGTTTATGAATACATGCACGCTTATAGTGAGTTGAATTTGAAATTGACTTCAGGGATCTATGGTTCCACGTTTTTTATGCTGACTGGCTTTCACGGTTTTCACGTTACGATGGGTGCAATCATGTTGTCCGTTGTTTTGTATCGGGTATTAAAAGGGCATTTTACTGCTGATAACCATTTCGCTTTTGAAGGCGCTGCATGGTATTGGCATTTTGTCGACGTGGTTTGGCTAGGTCTGTACGTTGTCGTGTATTGGTTATAATTTGATTCTGAAGCATTATTGATCATGTTAAAAAGCCGCACAGTGTGCGGCTTTTTTCCTTACGATTTAATGTGTTAAAAATGGTTTAGCGTATACCTGTCGGTTGAATTAATCCAAAATGATTTGCAATTAAAATCAG
This sequence comes from Undibacterium sp., assembly GCA_014376575.1. The sequence goes on along the minus strand of JACMRF010000071.1, from coordinate 14,211 downwards.
AACAAATAGAGTGATTGAAAACCCCACACGAAATGCCAAGGCTTTAACCGTACGATTACTTTTTCCTTTATCTTTCATCAAATAGACTAACGCCGAGCCGAGACTGATGAAAATAAGTAAAAATGCGATAGCTACAAGAATTTTCATGCCAACTTGCCTATTTAGAAAACCTCTATTGTAATGCTTAACTCCTTTCGTTTTCGTAGGATTCCGCTATTGAGCACGCTCATATTGTGTCTGCTTGGCGTTGTTCTGGGGCAATGGCAAACAAGACGTGCTGAAGAAAAGGAAAACATAGTCAGCGCCTTGTTGCAACGCAGTCAAATGCCATCATTAACGTCTAACGATCTGAATCGCTCACCGAAAGATATTATTTATAGACAAGTCAGACTAAGCGGGGCTTTTGTGTCGAATTGGCCTTTGTATTTGGATAACCGACCAAAGGACGGTGTCGCCGGTTTTTATGTATTGATGCCGTTTAAAATACAAGGCACTGACCGTCATGTCATGGTCGTACGAGGCTGGCAGCCGCGAAATCCCGCTAATCGTACTCTGATGGTGCCGCTAAAAACGCCACCAGATGTGCTTCAATTAGAAGGCGTAATCAGAGAGGGTGTGGATAAAGTGATGCAGCTGGGGTTGAACGCACAGCTTAAGCCAAGAGCAATTTTACAGAATCTTGACTTGCCTGATGTTGCCAGGCAAACCAGTTTAGCAATGCCTAATTTTGTCATTAATCAAACCAACGAAACCTTCGATGGTTTGCAACGCAATTGGACCTTGCCCATTGCTGGAGCTGAAAAACACCGAGCTTATGCTTTTCAATGGTATGCGCTGTCTTTAATGGCGGTAATTTTTTTTGTTGTTACAGGGTTTCGTCGTGGAAAAAATGAATAAAAGTACCATTGCTGGTCGTTGGAAGTTATTTGTAGTTCTGGCTGTTTGTGCTGCGCCTATGATTTTTTCCTATCTCACATATTACGTTATCAAGCCAAATGGTCGTACCAACTATGGCAGCATTTTAGACCCTCGTCTTTATCCTATTCCAAAATTAGAAGGAAAACTGTTAGGTGGTGAGAAAACGGAACTTGATGCGTATAAGGGCAAGTGGATTATGCTGCAGGTTGATAGCGGCACGTGTCCCGATACGTGCCAAAAGAAATTGTACGACATGCGACAATTAAGGCTGACGCAAGGTAAGGAAATGGACAGAGTTGAAAGAGTTTGGTTAGTGACAGATGATGTTGTAATAAATGCAGCTTTGATACGAAAGTTAGATGGAGTGCATATTGTCAACGTAAATGTAGATAAATTAAAGGCTTGGTTACCTACTGAAAACGATACGCAACTAAATGACCATCTGTACATGATTGATCCACTTGGTAATTTGATGATGCGATTTCCAAAGGATGCCGACCCACAGAAAATGAAAAAAGATATCGCCAAGGTGTTACGTGCTTCTGCAATAGGATAGGGACAAAAATTATGTGGATACAACTTATTATCACTGGCTTTCTATTTGCATTACTTCCTCTGAGTCTGGTATGGGTTTCAAGAGATGCGAGCAAGTATCGCAAGTTGGTCTCGATTACTTTGTTTTTGACCTTTGATTTGATAGTTTTTGGCGCATTTACCCGTCTGACCGATTCTGGTCTGGGTTGTCCAGATTGGCCTGGATGTTATGGCGAAGCCAATCCATTTCAGTCACATCAGGCAATTAAGTTAGCCCAAGATCTAATGCCAACGGGTCCTGTTACCTTAAAAAAAGCATGGATAGAAATGATCCATCGGTATTTGGCAATGAGTGTCGGTGTACTGATCGTGGCACAAATGATTATCGTTTGGTTGCAACGCAAAAAATTGCGGCATTCGCCACTATTACCAACATGTTTGTTCTTTTTTGTCTGCCTGCAGGGCGCATTTGGTGCTTGGACCGTTACCTTGAAGTTGCAGCCAGTAATTGTCACAGTCCATTTAATGCTGGGGATGGGATTGTTGGGTTTACTGACATGGTCATTTACGCGCGAAATTGATGTTTTAACTTTATCTGCGGCTAATGAAGTTAGTATAATTAAGCCGGCAACGCTGGCTTTGGTACTGTTGGCTTTGCAAATTGCACTCGGCGGATGGGTAAGCACTAACTATGCTGCTTTGGCCTGTCATGATTACCCTTTATGTAATGGTGTTTTGGTGCCGGAAATGGATATCGAGCACGGATTTACCCTTTGGCGACAATTAGGTCAAAAGGCCAATGGTGAGTATCTGCCTTTCAGTGCGTTGGTTGCAATTCAGTGGGTGCATAGAACTTTTGCTTGGGTGGTCATCGGAGCTGTAGCTTGGGTTGCCTATCAGGCAAGAAAAAATCCGATATTTGCAAGTTTAGGGAATAAGATAATGATTGTAATACTTGTACAGTTTTTGACTGGCGTATCTACGGTTTTTTTTTCCTGGCCATTGTTCATCGCCATATTACATAACGCTGGTGCGGCCTTACTCGTACTTTTACTCACCATGCTAAACTATAGAGCTCGGCGTGTAGCAGTAATTTGATTGTCATGACAACTTTAAGTTTATCCTCCAACCGTGTCGCGCAGTATATGGCGCTGACCAAACCCCGCGTGACTCAACTCGCGGTATTTTGTGCTGTCATTGGAATGTTTCTCGCGACGCCTGAATTGCCTAGTTGGCAATTGGTGGTTGCTGCAACAGTGGGAATCTGGCTACTTTCAGGTGCTGCTTTTGCGATTAATTGTCTGGTCGAGCGTGAAATTGATTCTCGTATGGCGCGTACCGCGCGACGAGCGAGTGCAAGCGGTGAAATTACACCACTTCAAATCTTATTGTTTTCCGGCGTTATTGGTGGCGCTGGCATGTGGATTTTATACAGTATGGTGAATCCGCTAACGATGTGGCTAACTTTTGCTACATTTGTTGGGTATGCCGTCATTTACACAATCATTTTAAAGCCTGCTACACCTCAGAATATCGTGATCGGCGGTCTCTCCGGCGCCATGCCGCCTGCCTTAGGTTGGGCGGCAATCGCAAACGAAGTACCTATGCAAGCATGGTTGTTAGTGCTGATTATTTTTATTTGGACACCGCCCCATTTTTGGGCGTTGGCGATGTATCGACGTGATGATTACGCTAAGTCGGGATTGCCAATGTTGCCAGTGACCCACGGGCCGGAATTAACTCGGTTTCATATTTGGCTTTATACCATCGCCTTGTTTGCCACAACAATGTTGCCATACGCCGTGAAAATGAGTGGGTTGATTTATTTGATCAGTGCAGTGATTTTGGGTGCGATTTTTCTGGGTTACGCTTGGCGTATCTATCGGCATTATGATGACATTCTCGCGCGTAAGACTTTTACTTTTTCTATCATCTATCTATCACTATTGTTCGCAGCCTTGCTGGTCGATCACTACATCAAATTATGATTAGCTCTGCGCTCAGAATGACTTTTGTTAGTGTTCTCCTTATGCTGTACGTGACTGCATGCACTAACTCTACTGAAAAATTTATCAATACGGACTTGACCGGCCTTGATTATGCAAAAGATTTCGCATTAACAGATCAAAATGGTAAAGCGCGTACTTTGGCTGATTTTAAAGGTAAAGCAGTCGTTGTGTTTTTTGGTTATACGCAGTGTCCAGATGTTTGCCCCACCACAATGGTGGAGATGGCAGCGGTAATGAAACAACTGGGTGATTTAGCGAATCAGGTACAAGTGTTGTTTGTAACAGTGGACCCTGAGCGCGACACGCAAGTCTTGCTGGCAGCTTATGTTCCAAACTTTGATGCGCGCTTCTTAGGTTTATATGGAGATCATGTCGCAACTGAGAAGATTGCCAAAGATTTCAAAATTTTTTATCAAAAAGTCCCGGGCAAGACAGAAAGTTCATACACGGTTGATCATACAGCCGGAAGCTATGTTTTTGATCGTGAAGGGCGCATACGTTTGTTTCTACGGCATGGACAAGGCGCAGATCCGATTACGCACGATCTAAAAATTTTGTTGAAGTAACTTATCAAAGAAAAAAGGCACTTGTTGGGGTGCCTTTTTTATGCAGAGCTCAGACAGTTTAAGTAAAACTGACCAAAGTCCCTTTCATCTTTTTGAGTGCCGCACTTTCAATTTGACGAATGCGTTCAGCTGAAACGCCGTATTCAGCAGCTAGTTCATGCAAAGTTGCTCCAGACCCATCATCATTTTTGAGCCAGCGAGATTCAATGATATGGCGTGAACGATCATCGAGTTTGGATAATGCTGTCTCCAAACCTTCGCTTTGCAAGCGATCGTATTGCTGCGCTTCAATAACACGAGTTGGCTCTTCAGTTTCTGTTTTAAGATAAGCAATCGGTGCGAATTTATCGTCCTCGTCATCACTTTGCGCATCCATTGCGATATCGCGACCTGACAAGCGCATTTCCATTTCAATCACTTCTTCACGCTTAACATCCAGCTTCGTTGCGAGAGCATCTATCTGCTTGGAGGACATGGAGTCCAGGCCTTGTTTATGGCTACGCAGGTTGAAGAAAAGTTTGCGCTGAGCCTTAGTCGTAGCTACTTTCACCAAGCGCCAATTTTTCAGAATGTATTCATGCATCTCTGCCTTGATCCAATGCATGGCATAAGAAACAAGACGAACGCCTTGATCAGGATCAAAACGTTTTACGGCTTTCATAAGGCCAATATTGCCCTCTTGAATCAAATCTGCATGCGGCAAACCATAACCAAGGTAACCACGTGCAATTGAAACCACCAAGCGTAAATGCGACATTACTAATTGCTGCGCCGCATTGAGGTCATTGTTTTGACGCAATGAGTTAGCGAAATTAATTTCTTGCTCGTGTGTCAGCATCGGCAGACGGTTAACCGCCGAGATGTAAGCATCAATATTCCCAAGTGTGCCGCTAAATCCTAGCGCCAGCGCTGTGCTATCAGAAGATGGCATGATGGCTTGTGGCGATGAGTAAGTCATTTTTCCTCCAGATTTTCTACTGCTATATTACTGCGAACAATCAAATTTTAATTAAAGTTACTAATTTAAGTTCTTATATTAGCACTCTATGCCGTTGAGTGCTAATACTCTCTATTTATACGAATGTGATGTTAAATGACTGTCAACTTGTAAATAAAAATTTAGATAAGTGTTTTTCATAGAGTGATAGATCAGTGAAAAGTTTCATCTTTTCTTTGACGGAACTTATGTCAAATTTAGTTGGTGCGAGAAAGTTGGCGGCGTACGGATAAAAATGCACCACACAATCCTAATACAATGCTGAGTGTAATTAGTGCAAGACTAGGCAAAATACCTAGAGGTGTTAAATGAAATTCCGATGCGTATAGTTTGGCAAATTCTGCAATTGATTGATTGAGGGGGTAAAGTGAAATCGCAACGAGCGCTAATGCCGAACAGCCCGCCAATGCCCCAAGCAAGGCTCCTGTGTAATAGTAAGGCCGATGGATGAAGCTGTTTGTTGCTCCTAATAAACGCGTGACTGAAATTTCTGCTTGATGTGAAATGACTTGCAGGCGGGTCGCGTTAAACACCACGACGATGACGACTCCGCTGAGGGCTACGGCTAAAAATAAAAGTACCGTTTGCAAAACATGCACCAATGCAGAGAGACGTTTGACCCAGGCCGAATCTACTTGGACAACGTCAACATTGGCCAGTGTCTTCAGTTGCTGCACCAATGCATCAACTTGATGCGCATCTGAATTCGATAGCGACAACATATAGGCATCAGGTAAGGGATTGCCACCCAAGTTGGCAAGTACCTCAGCCAGACTGGAAGTTTCTTCCATTGCAGCTAAGGCTTTATCCTTGGTGACAAAATTGAGTTTTGCCGTTACACCAGCATTTTTTAACAATTGTTTGATAGGGAGGGACAATGCAGTCGCCTCGCTACGCGGTGTTGTCGGGACAAGAAAAACGCTAATCTCGGGTTCTATGGATAATTGTGTCGAAATGGGACGGATATTTTCAATCAACGTCAAGCCAGCAATTGGAAGTGCCAATGCAATAGCGACAACAAGAATGTTGAATAAAAAATTCCCTGGACTCATTCTCAAATGAGATAGTGCGCTCTTGAATGCATAAACATGTTGGCGAAACCAGATGGTCATCTTTATTCCTTATCGGGTATTTGCAGTAGATTTCCACGAATCGGTAACAGATCCCTCGTTCAGGTAGATCACCCGACTTGCCTGATCCAAAAATTGCTCATCGTGGCTAGAAATAATGCAAGTTACCCCGGCACCTTGGAATGCTTTTAATGCGCTGACGACTTTGTTAGCATTGTCTCTGTCAAGATAAGCGGTAGGCTCATCTGCCAAAATGATTTGCGGTCGATTGACGATGGCGCGTGCAATAGCGACGCGTTGTTGTTCGCCGCCTGACAACTCTAGGGGTAATGCATCTGCTTTATCTGCGAGGTTTACTCTCTCCAGGGCAGTGCGGGCACGTATCTCAGCTTGGCTGCTGGCGGCACCAGCGACAATTAACGGTAGCATGACATTGGCGAGAACACTTCGATCAATCAGCAAACTTTGTCCCTGTAATATCAAGCCCAGCTTGCGACGTAAAAAAGGCAGGCTGCCCGCCTTCAGTTTACTGATGTCTTGTCCATGCACGAGTACCAATCCGCTGCTTGGACGTTCCAGACCTGCGATCATTTTCAGTAAGGTGGACTTGCCTGCGCCAGATGGCCCTGCTAAAAAAATAAGCTCTCCATCGGCGATCGACAATGAAATATCGCGCAAGGCAAACACATCGCGCGAAAATTCTTTAGACACGTTTTTAAATTCAATCATGGGCTGCTAATTGACAAGATGATGTCACAAAAGATGTGGCCAACTCAATCGAATAAGGCATCGACAAACTGCTTGGCATTGAATGGCTGCAAATCTTCAATCTGCTCCCCAACCCCTATAAAATAAACTGGTACCGGACGAGTCTTGGCAATTGCCGCTAGTACCCCACCTTTCGCCGTGCCATCTAGTTTAGTAATGATTAGGCCGGTCAGCCCCAGCGTTTCATCGAAAGCTTTGACCTGGGCGAGTGCGTTTTGTCCCGTATTGCCGTCGATAACAAGCAAAATCTCTTGCGGCGCGCCGTCCATACCCTTGGCTATCACGCGTTTAATTTTTTTTAGTTCTTCCATCAAATGCATCTGCGTTGGCAAGCGGCCCGCGGTATCGACCATGACTACATTGGTGCCGCGCGCTTTGGCCGATGCGACAGCGTCAAAGGCAACTGCCGCTGGGTCACCGGATTCCTGTGCGATTACAGTGACATTATTGCGCTCGCCCCAGATTGTTAACTGTTCGCGGGCAGCAGCACGGAAGGTATCGCCCGCCGCCAGAACGACTGATTGTTGATGTTGCTGCAGATGTTTTGCCAGTTTGCCTATTGTGGTCGTTTTGCCAGCGCCATTTACGCCTGCAATCATCATCACCAACGGTTGGTAGCGACCCAGCTCCAGCGGTTTCTGTAATGGGGTGAGTAAATCGAGCAGCAGGAGTTTTAAAGCAGTTTTTACCTGGTCAGCTTCGGTCAATTTTTCTTCTTTGACTTTACGTTTTAAATTGTCGAGCAAAAATTGTGTGGCCTCGACACCAGCGTCAGCAACCAATAACGCTGTTTCAAGCTCCTCGTATAAATCATCGTCGATCCGTGCGCCAACAAATAGGCTTGTCAGATTCGACGACGTTTTCGACAGTCCTGCTTTAAGGCGATTAAACCAGGATCGTTGCTCCGGCGCCGCATCCACGGTTGCAGGCACATCGGGAGCGACAGGCTCGATCACTGCCATTTTGGCTTCTGTTGATGCGGCAGGTTCGTCTTTGGTTTTTTTCTTGAAAAAGCTAAACATCGGCGGTTGTCAATAGAGTTGGTTGGGTTGTGCCATTCATGATTCAAATGTGGGCGCAGTAGTTGCACATCGCATTACTTTAGTGGACAGAGCTGACAATAAAGTGCACGTTTGAGTGAGAAATGGACTTAGAATGCTGCATTCTAACAGACCCATGTTGGTAAATTACCCTCCTAACTATATTCCCCCCTTAATGAAAGCACAAAGCAAAAAAACCGTCGCCAGCAGCCGTCTTACCCATCAGGTACGCCTTATCGGCGGAATGTGGAAACGCACCCCATTGGACGTGATAAGCGCAGAAGGATTACGCCCTACGCCTGATCGTGTGCGAGAAACGGTTTTTAATTGGTTGAATCATTTATATGATGCCAACTGGCAGGGGTTACGTTGCCTGGATTTATTCTCAGGTAGCGGGGCCTTAGGTTTTGAAGTCGCCAGTCGTGGTGCGGCGCACGTCACAATGGTGGAGGTTCATACGCCAGCGTTCAGGCAATTGGAGCAGGTCAAGCAGAAACTTGGTGCCTCGCAGATTGAACTCATTCGCGGCGATGCGCTGAGCGTTGCATCAAGCATGGTTGCGCGGCAACAACGCTTCGATCTTATTCTTCTCGATCCTCCCTTCAATCAGGATGTTTTGCAAAAAATCTTGCCGTCTTGTGCACGGCTGCTTTCCGATAAAGGATTACTCTATGTTGAAGCGGAGCACGTGTTGATGTCTAATCCCCAGTCTGAAGACTACCTATCGGGTTGGCAGGTGATTCGTGCGGATAAGGCCGGCAGTGTGTATTTTCATATATTGCAACGCAATATATTGGCGCATGACGGTGCATGATTTGCCCGAAATTAAGGCATAATGCCCGATCGATTTGGTGCATATCTATATTTTGCAAGTGAATAAGGGAACAAAGATGGTCACAGCCGTTTATCCAGGAACATTTGATCCACTCACCCGTGGCCATGAAGATTTGGTGCGTCGCGCATCGGGTCTTTTTGATACGCTAGTCGTTGGTGTGGCAGATAGCAAGAATAAAAAACCTTTCTTTTCTCTGGAAGAGCGCCTGAAGATTGCCAACGAAGTACTCGGCCATTATCCTAATGTCAGGGTAGAAAGCTTCTCTGGCTTGCTCAAGGATTTCGTGCGCAAGAATGATGCAAGAGTGATTGTGCGTGGCTTGCGCGCAGTATCCGATTTCGAATATGAATTCCAGATGGCAGGGATGAATCGTTATCTATTGCCGGATGTTGAAACCTTGTTTCTGACGCCGTCTGATCAATACCAATTTATTTCAGGCACGATAGTGCGTGAGATCGCCATGTTTGGCGGCGATGTATCTAAATTTGTATTTCCTTCCGTGGATAAGTGGCTCAAGCAAAAAGTAGCTGCACTAGAAGAATAAAATATGGCTTTACTGATTACAGACGATTGCATCAATTGTGATGTATGCGAACCGGAATGTCCCAATGAAGCAATTTACATGGGGCCGGAAATCTACGAGATCGATCCGAATAAATGTACCGAATGCGTTGGCCATTACAGCGAGCCACAATGTCAGCAGGTGTGCCCTGTGAGCTGCATTCCATTTAACCCGGCCTGGCGCGAAACGCCGGAACAATTACAGGCAAAATATGAGCGCTTGCAATTAGAAGCGAAAACGCCTGTCTGACGAATCTTAAGTCGGTGCGCGCTCTTCAGAGTGGCAAACCCGATTTCTCCCCTGTTTTTTTGCCTCATACAAAGCCCGATCTGCACGCCACAAAAGCTCGTGGGACGCTGTGCTGATGTCACCCTGATTACTCACCTCTGTCAGTGTTGACATTCCGATTGAAATGCTGGTGTCGCATGCACCTGCCATACTCAACAGAAAAGTTTTGCTGGCGATGCTCAGGCGTATCCGTTCCGCCACCTGGAACGCGTCATGCAAATTCGCATTGACCAAAATCACGACAAATTCTTCTCCACCAAAACGCCCTAAGGTGTCACTTAGTCGTAGTTCTGCCTTGATCCGCTTTGCCACTTCTCGCAATACATCATCACCACTCTGGTGTCCATATTGGTCATTGATTTTTTTGAAAAAATCGATATCCATATACAGGCAGGCAATGCTGTATTGCTGGCGTCTGGCGCGGCCAATTTCTTCTAACATACGCTGCTCGACAAAGCGTCGATTGCTGACATTGGTCAGCGCATCGGTCAAACCAATGTAGGTAAGACGCTCGCTATTAATGACGTTTTCCAGACAAATAGCGATAATCGACGCCAGATTTTCAATGAAATCTGTCGCCATCGTCGGATTAAAACGCATCGGGTCTGCGCTGCCCAGATTTAAGCAGCCGATCAGTTTGTTATGTCTTATTAAAGGAATAATCGCGATGCTCTCGGGCTTTTTTGTGCAGGTAGTAAAGAACGAAGCGTGCGCATGCTCTTTGTAAGCGCCCAGCATTGGCTTACTCAGGGTTTTTTCTAGCGCGCCCAACTCCGGTACATTGGAGACAAATACCAGGTGAGGAAATTCGATCAAGTCCAGTTTTAAATCAATCAGCACTTCACGCAAAATGCTTTTGTGGTCAATCAAACTCAAGGTAACGATATCGAGATCGGATGTTTCTGGCAGCGTGGTAAAAATAGTGACAATCAGTTCGCGAAAGCTGTTTGCACCGATCAGCTTGAGATCCAGACTTTGGTGACGAAGCATAATCTGTTGATTCTGGTGCGCCCGCTCCAAAAAATCCTGCAGCTGATCACGCAGCAAGCGGTTTTCTTTGAACAGTTCGTCGTTCGTCATTGTTAAGACTGGTTTGGTCAACGCTTTATTCATCGCGTGTTTCCCATAAAGCAGATTGGCTAGGCATGTTCGATCAACCCTTCAGCAAAATTTTGACAATAAAAATTCAAAACGCCAGATGTAATTCAAGCTCGTCTCCAAGATGCAAAAATTGACCCGCACCCTCGCTGACGATGGCATTCATTCCAAACGTTGCAGCGCCATCCATTCGTGCATTCGGCCGATAGCTTTGCAGCATATCGACAGGATTAGGGCCAATTTCTGCCGTCAGTTGGTCCACTGCCGGCATCGGGCAGCGTGTGCATGGCTTGATCGGCTTTAAGCGAATAGGCGGCTCGGTTGCGCCGCTGGCGCGCGTGCACAGCGACTGGGCATAATCTTCTTCAAAAGCCTCGATGCCGTCAATCACAATATTTGGTCTAAAGCGATTCATTGGTACGGTGCGATGCCCGCTTGCGAGTAATTGTTGATTTAAATCCACCAACGATGCCTCGGAGACCAACAGCAAGGGGTAGGCGTCAGAAAAATGCGTAGGCACATCCTGACCGCCAGTCCATGGGTTATTGGCCACACGGCGGGCGCCCGGCGCAAACCGTACCAGCCTGCAAGCAATGCCGATAACCGTTCTACACCAGCGCGCGCTACTTTCGCCCTCGTCGCTTGCCGGCACAACATCGTCCCACACCTGCACCTGCATAATGCTCAGGTGGGTGGCGTCACGCCGTTCCAAGGCCAGTGTTAACGGCGCAATGCCGGGCGCATGCAGCACCAATCGCCCGCCTTCAAATGATGGCCGTATTAACGCCATCTTAGGGTGCTCACGCTGCGACAGAAATTGCCCATTGCCATCGACCAGCATCCATTCTCTATCGCAGACCGAGCCATGCGACAAACCAGTTTCCGTCACCATCGCCTCGTGCAGCGCAATGCCAGCACAAGATTTGATCGGGTAAAGGGTGAGAGCGGTAATGGTCGGCATGAAACGAGGAGAGAATGAATTTTTGGTTTTTTAGTTTGTGAATATGACAAGAGCATATCTTACCGCTTTATCGTGGCGCGGTGATGACCTTATATGCGGGTGCATGTGCGAGGTATGTTTATCCCACGAGACGATAGACGACATATAAAAACAGGCAAGCCTAACGCGCAACACCCATGGGGGTTACAGGCCAATATAGGCTGTAAACCCGCATGGGTATTGCGGTATAGGCCTGCTGTGTTTGTATAAGAGTAATTAGCTGCCAGAAGAATGGTCAACAGCCGCACTCGGCAGACGAATCACAAAGCGTGCGCCGCCTAATGCTGATCTCTCCACAAAAACCCGTCCGCCATGTTGTTGTGCTGCTTGCTGCGCAATCGATAATCCAAGTCCAAAACCGCCGGTCGCTCGGTCACGGCTTCGGTCTAGCCGGTAAAACGGGTCGAAAATCCGTTCATGCTCTGCCGCAGGTATGCCAGGCCCGTCATCCTCGACGACGATGTCGATGCCACCCTCGGAGTTGATGTTTGAAGATATGGCGATTTTGTCCCCTGCATATTTGGCGGCGTTCTTTAGCAGATTGCTGATCGCGCGCGCCAACAAGCGCTGATCGCCGTTGATGATGCCGTTATTGTTATTGCTATTGTCGTTGGCCAGATTGATGCTGATCTCATGCACCGTCAGCTCGTGCTGCAATCCTGTTATGCAGCTTTGTACGGTTGCCGCCAGTTGAAACGGCGCTGACTGCATAACATGCTGCTGATTTAGTTTTGCCATGTTCAGTAATTCACTCACCAGCGCATTGAGTTCGGTTAAATCTTCTTGCATGGCGTCGATGCGTTTTTCGATTGCCGGCTCTTTGGCCGCTTTGCGTAATAGCTCCATACCGAACTCAAGACGCGCAATCGGTGTGCGTAACTCATGCGAGACGGCATGCAGTAGATGTTGTTGCGCACCGAGCAAAGTTTATATGCGTGTTGCCATGCTATTGATGCGTTCCGCCAGCGGGTAAATGCTGGCGGATTTTTTGATCGAGGCACGCGCCGATAATTGCCCATCGCCAAACGCGTCTGCCACTTTGGATAATTCCTGTAGTCCCTGCCAGTGGGCGCGTGACCAGAGCGCGATGGGTATGAGCAAGGCCAGTGCCACGATCACATAGCGCAGTGCCTCCATCTTTAGCGCCAGTGCGGAATCTATCGGTAAATCTTGCGCCAGTACGACATCGTCTCCACTCCCTACATATTTGTCGCCGCGCAAATCCACCCGCCGTAAGAAGGATTTATTGCCAGCATCAATCACGACAGCGCCACTTTGCAATGCCGCGTGCTGCGCCACTGGCAGACGCGTCAGTGCATTTTGCAAGGGAATCAGATCAAGTTTGACGTGCGAGACTTCTCTGACTTTATTTAGGCGAACCAGCCATTCATCGGCGGGTGCCTTGTCGATATATTGTTCCAGCAAGAAGATTTGCGGCGCAGCCTGTCTGGCAGCGTTTTCTTCCAACGGATCACCGAACAACCAGCTGATCGCCCCATACACAACGAAAGTGGCGAGCGTGATCGAGAGCATCACCAGCAGGAAGAAGCGGAAGAAGAGGCGATTCATTGTTCAGCGTTACTTAGCGTAGTCACGGTTTTTGCGCACGCCGCATCGCCTGCGTGCAGCAAGACGTGGTTGGCGCGCGAATAGTGACTAGCAAAGTGATTAGCATAATGACTAGCAAAGTGACTAGCATCGTGACTCGCGGCAGTGAGCATCGTTGTGGTAAACATCGGTTTCTCCTAGCGCTGCATTCTATAAGAAGCGCGTGGCTTGTGGGCGCAAATTGCATCGATTAACGAGGGCGCTGCGGCGTTTGTACAATTTGATGACAATTGCCATACAGTCTAGGGAAGACTTACCCCGCCTGCCTGTTTATCATCGTTTCACTCGTTTCTGTATTGCCCCTCAAACCTCATTCCAAAAAAGGCAAAAATGGTCAAATTTTTTATCCCATGCGTATTGTTGGCAACGGTTATCAGCGGTTGCGGCGGCGCGGGAAAACTGGCTGATACCGCCGCCAACCCCGTCACCCCGATTGCGCCTACGCTGATCACCAGCGATTTCATCACGCTTGCCAGTAGCGCCAGTTGTGCCAATCTACGCAACCGGCTATTCGTCATCGATCAAAAGCTGGTGTTCTGGGATAAGGCCGGTAGTTGCGCTGATGCCGCTTACAGTCAAACCTTGTTTGGAAACACGCCACAAAATATTCTCTGTTCAAAAAGTGACACGATCGCAGGGCCTAAAACCAGCTGTGCCGATGAGCAATATCGCAGTATGTTTGATGCGATAGGCAAGAATCTTGATAAGACAGACCTGGGTTTAGGCAACGGACATCTGGTGCAGCAGCTTGCGGTGCCATCCGGGGCAAACAGCGCGATACCTTTCGTTTCGATCGCCGCTCCTTTGTACTATGGTGCAGCGCCAACCAATATCGTCATCAAAGACGCCGCAGCATGGAGCAAACTGCTGGACGATGGACAGGTCAAAAAAGAGACTGCCGGTGCGAGTTTGTTGGTT
>JACMRF010000070.1 GCA_014376575.1 Undibacterium sp. | reverse complement strand
TAGAAAAATGAGGGGCTACAAATTCAACCAATCCGTCAGACTTAATCACCCTAGCTAATTCACTCAGTAACTTTGGCACATCAGGCACCTGCTCAACAAAATGGTAGCTGTACACAGCATACACGCTGCGATCTGGGAAAAGATCCAGTATGGCATAGATATCTCCAACAATGTCCACATCAGGATCAATTGCAGTTCAATTTGACAACACAAGTAGACTGCAATAAATATTTATTATTCACGTCAAAAGCAATAAGGAAACTCAGCAAAACCCAGCCAACCGCTGAACTCTGAGAAACGTTATTTCATGATGAAACAAATCAGCCTTGCAACCACTGGATTCGAGCTTGTCACCAAGAGGACGCGCAAACGCGTGTTCCTTGACGAGATGGATCTTGTGGTGCCGTGGACGCAGTTGGTGGGCTTGATTGTGCCGTTTGCGCCAGGCGGCACTGGTGCCAAAGGCGGACATCCCTGGTTTGCCGTTGAGACCATGCTGCGGGGATGAGTGCGCCTGCAATGCGGGCAAGTGCCCACCCGCAACTTGAAAGGGCCGCAAAGCGGGGCTCATGTACCCAGAAAATCGGTGTGAACGCACTTCAGCTTTCATCTGGTGAATTCTTGACGCTCAACTCTCGCTGCGGCGGGGGTTGTGCAGACCTTCCTTAAGTCGCCATCAAAATGACTTGCTATTTTTCAATCTTATTATTGAGACGAGATAATCGTAATAAAGCATCCGCAATGATCCGATAGTAATATTTCAAATATATCTTTCTATTAACACGACTCGTTAGTCGTTCGATGAATGATTTTGACTTATCCACTTTATGTGGAATGATCTCGAAGCAATGACTACCAAACCCAGGCGACTCCAGAAGTTCTAATACATTAATTTTGTATCGCCAAATCAAATATGACAAGCTTAATTGATCACGCTTTCCGCCCATACAGTACTCATCCCACCAAGACTCCATGAGCACTATTACGCTTGCGTCATGGTGTTTGCGAAGCAAAACACGATTTACAGTCAATCCAAAATTTTTAGGAAAACCGTCTGCAGCATACCGTTTCATTTGATTTTCTGTGACTTCTTTGTTTGCAAGCATTGATTTTATACACAATCGAGCCTCCAAATAAGCACAATTTCTGAATGGGTGCCGAGGGATAGCTATAACACCTTTATCCAGATACTTCTCAAATAATTGACTAGGATCCTCAACGATTTTAACGTTTCCATCAAGATACAAACTATAATCATGGTTCGGAAAATATTTGTGCGGCAACAACTTATATCGCCTATTTACTTGTGCAGGAGACTCGCCATTCAAAGAAATCTCCACCACTTTCCAGCCATGTGAAACAAGGTTTGGGTTGTCGGTAAAGCAAATAAAATCACAATCCCATGATTCGTTTACAGCCGATACCTGGTCATAATTTCCAAAAACCGCCGTATAAACCACTTTTTTTTGTATCATTGTTTTTTCAAAAAACCTAACAAACTCAATATTCCCCACAACTGTTCAGTATGCACGCATTGACCAGACAAGTGCTCTCTCCACATCTGATCAATCATCGGTTTATTAAAGTGATCAGAATCGTCTGGAATTTGATCAAGTAAATTTTCCGCCCATGGACGTAACTCGTTTACAAGCCAACCACCAAGTGGGATTGTAAATCCCATCTTCGGTCTATCCACAATTTTCCGCGGCACATGTCGATATAGCACCTCACGCAGCACCCTTTTACCTATCCCGTTTCCAAGCTTATATTGAATTGGCAAATGATAGGCAAATTCAATAATACGATGATCCAGCAGTGGCGCACGTGTTTCCAAACTATTTGCCATCGCAGCACGATCAACTTTGACCAAAATATCATCCGGCAAAAAAGAACCAGCATCACACAGACCGGCAGTAGTTGCAGCATCTCCTAAAACGGGGAAACCCAGCATCTTCACACCGTGCTGCTCCATCAGCGGCACCTTACCCTGACGGTACCGATCCATCCAGTAACGGTTAAGTGCCTGTACATCATTTTGTCGCCAAGCATTCACAAGTAACTTCGCTCGTCTCAACAAAGAACTGGCCCGAAAACCTTTATTTATCGGCAGCAAAGCGTCAAAAACAAAGTCCCATGGCAACTTACCTAGATACCTAGTTTTCCAAATTTTTTGGTACAACGCATACTGACCGTATCCTAAAAAAAACTCATCGCCGCCATCACCCGACAAAGCAACTGTTACTTGCTGCTTTGCCAATTTACTTACCAGATAAGTAGGTATCTGCGAACTATCAGCGAACGGTTCATCCCAAACGTCCGACAATCCTGGTATCAAATCCAAAACATCTTGGGGTCGAATGGTGAACTCAACATGGTTCGTGCCCAAGTGCTTTGCTACAGCAGACGCGTGCTTGGACTCATCAAACTTCACATCGGGCATACCAATAGAAAAAGTGGTCACTTTCGATGTTGTCGCTGATTTCATCATAGCAACAACGGTTGATGAATCAATTCCACCGGACAAAAACGCGCCCACTGGTACATCAGCTACTGATTGCAATTGCACCGCCTGACGTACCAGTATTTCTAGTTCATCCACCGCATCTGCAAATGTACCCGTATAAGGATTCTCCATACCGTGTCGCGCTATGTCCACCTGCGACCAATACGGTATTACTTCAGAACATTTCCTTTGTTTAACATTGGCTTGCGTCAACTTCAAAAATGTACCAGGCAAAAGCTTCAAAATTTCATGATAGATACTTGATGGCGCGGGAATATAATTCAGGCGTAAAAACGTACTGGACGCGTGCCAATCAATTTCGCCACTAAAGGCTGGATGCACACGTAAAGATTTCAGTTCTGAAGCAAAAAGAAAAACACCATTTTGCCAGCCATAATACAAAGGTTTTTCCCCTACCCTGTCACGTGCCAACGTTAAAGACTGCTCGAATTTATCCCACAACGCCAACGCAAACATGCCAACCGTTAGTTTTAGTGTTTTTTCAACTCCCCAGACTGAAAAACAAGCCAATAATGTTTCGGTATCAGAATGACCACGCCAGCCCCGAATAGGTAATAAATTGGATTTCTCAAGAAGTCTGCGAATATCTAAATGATTATAAATTTCACCGTTAAACACTAAAATGAGACGTCCATCGGCACTTTCCATTGGTTGATGTCCCGCAGGGGAAAGATCCAGAATTGAAAGGCGACGATGACCAAGTGCAACACCATGTTGCTCATCTATCCATATTCCACCGTCATCAGGCCCACGGTGACGGATAGACTTGAGCATCCCCTCCATCATTGCGGACATGGATTCTTGACCAACATTATTCTGAATAAAACCAGCAAATCCACACATTAAAAATAATCTCCCAAATAACTGCTGCCGGGCACGCTGATCAGAAGTAAATTACTTTCGTTAAATTAACGAAAATTCGTACTACACCAAATATTTGATACATTTGTACCCGTATCTAACACAACCCCCACCAGATCAAAAGTGAAGTTATTATTGAATATGGTTTTATTTTGCAATAAACTAATGGTATTAAATTAGACTAACCATAATTTAAAGTGACCAAGTGAATCTTTCAATGACACAAATCGGCTTGAGCACTCCCGAAATGTACTCCTTGTCACCAAACAATTTGCCGGGACAAGTAGCCGACTTGGTACAAAAAAATCACCCAGGCACTTTGCTCCCGTACCCAAAATTACGTTTGACCCAATTTTAGGCATTCTATAACCAGGGAGATCCGGCCTTGAGCTTCCAAGAGACACACCATTAAATAATGTACAAAAACGACCAATCTCAACTTTAGGCCCAATGACAATATTAAACGCATGAACCAATCTAAATCCTGCGCCTATTTTTGCCATCGGAGAGATATCACAACAATATCGAGACTTGACATGAAAATAGAATAAGATGGATAAAAATCTCGCCCTACTGTAAAAATATGAATATATTCTAAAATAAAGGACAACACGGAAATCAGGGTTCAGCCAGCTTTTACCAAGAAGAAAAAGAAAAGTATATACGCTGTACTTGATTCGACGCGGATGCCCTGATAGCGGTGCCCGATGATGAAGAATATCTAACCAAATTATTGAGAGCCCCATTATTTTTCTCGCGTAACTTTGATTACAGCACGCAAAAAACTAAATTTTTTTAAACGCATATCAATAAAAAACATAACATCCGTCTGCCACTTTCTCTGTTTTCACATTAAAACCAAAACCTTTGTTCCAAATTCCTACTAAATCTGATATTTCTGAAAACGTATCATAATCAAACATCTCCTTTGGAGAAGTACTTAAGAAAGAAGCTGCCCGTCTAGCCACATCTTTCAAGGACTGTAGTTTATACGTTTTATGCGATGTGCCAATCAAATGATTGCCCTTACTTTCTCCATGGTGCTGCCGATTTTGTTCATTCACCATATTAACAATATAATCAACAGTATCCAGCTTGGCAATTGATCTCGATATTTCAGCATTAGCATCTGTACTAGCCGCCATGCAACAATTCTTGATAGACGCTATGACATCATCGACAGTGCTACATTTTTTACCCATCTTATTTTGAAAACCCATTGTAGTAATAGAACCACTTGCTTTGGATTCTGGGCAATAAGAAATAACTGGTTTCCCCGCGATATGCGCTTGTATAGCAGTTGTGCATCCATTGTGAATTAACAATCGCGATTGCCTTATCCAGGATTCAGCACTGCCTTGGCCAATGACGTGTACATTGCTAAAATTTTGAGTCATAGCCTTGTAAATTTGGTCACTTTCTGCTGGATGTGGGCGCAACACAATTTGCTCATCGGGTAATTGCTTCGCTAACTCACGCACTAACTCTATAAATTGCAAAAACAGATAGCTCTCATCCAAAAATTTATTTTCAATAAAGTCAGAGGGAATTAAAGTCGACACAGGACTTCCTGCTTGCATTAACCCCTGCAAACTGTAGCTACTATTTATGGGGTTTGCTATTGAGAAGCGAGTATTAATTAAAATGTAATTATTCATTCCACCAGTTTTTTCCAAGTCTCGCTCACTAAAAAAAGTGTGATACTTCTTTTGATAAATATCAAAATTAGGCGATCCTGTAGCATGCACTTCGCATTGGGCACCATTTTCCAGATGCCACTGCTGTTGCCACAATCCCCATGCCAAAATTTTGTCATCAGCTTGCAGTCCAGCAGGATCCATTCTTAGACGAAGTTCATTACACCAACCTTCCTCGCTCTCTCCTGTATAGGGACCACCTTCCTCATCCAGATACCAAAGCGAAATACCAGCATCTTTCATAGCCTTGTAGTAGGTATACGGATATGGACGCTCTGTTCTAAAGCAATTCTTACCTATATATATACCGGAACCAGGCCAGCCATTCCTATCAAAAAAAGTATGCTCAAAAACGTAGCAGATGTTCCCACTGGCAGCAAGTTTAGATGCCTGCATTGCACGCGAAGTAAGCTCCCGTTTTATTACTTCAATTGGCAAATAGATTGTTGTCATATTCAGCTCATCTCATTTATAAAATTTTGTTACAGTAAGGGTTTGTACTGTCACCTGTAGTAGTCTCATGTGCGCAAAATTGAGTAGTAAGTGGTACGGTTCGCAATTTATCGGTCATAATTTAACCCTTTCCAAGCCCGGCAATGCGTAGCATTTCCAAGCGTTGTAATAGGTATCGCCTATTGCAATAGTTGCAAGTATATTTTTTGAATCACCTGACTCAATTAGAACTTTCATTACCAAACTCCCCATCCACCATCTACAGTAATATTCTGCCCCGTCACATAACACGAAAGATTAGAGGCTAAATATGCAACCACACCACGAAAATCATCTTCTGTTGCCATACGCCCCAAAGGAGTTTTTGCCTCATATCTTTGTACAAATTTCTCAGGCTGATTTCTAAATACTCCGCCGGGTGATATCGCATTAACGCGCACATGTGGAGCTATAGTCGTCGCTAACCAACGTGTAAATTGGATAAGCCCCCCCTTTGAAGCACCATATGCTGCAGGATTGCTCATGCTCGTACCTTCGTACAGGCTCCAGTCGGGTCCGTATGCCCCATAAATCGAAGCAATATTGATAATGCTTGCGCCTTCGGCTACCTTGAGCAAGGGCGTTAAACCCTGGCAAAGATCAAACACGGCAGTGAGATTGACTTCCAGAGCACGGCGCCAGGTATCGACAGTTTGTTGTTCGAATGGAACACCCCATCCTTTTAATTCCGAGATGCCAACAAAGGCAGCATTGTTGATCAGGATATTGAGACCCTTACCACCAGCTTTGAGCCAGTCCATCAATTCAGCGCGCTGCTCCTGCTTCTCCAGATCGCAGTTTCGATGCTGAATGTTAGTGCCCCAGCGTTGTGTCAGTGCTTTAGTAAGACTCTGGAAGTCCGAGCCAGGTCGGTCAACCAGCACCAAATCGGCACCAAGTTCGGCCAGGGTATCGGCCATAACCTTGCCTATGCCCCCGGTTGCTCCAGTGATCAAGGCGCGGCGGCCTTTGAGGTTCATGAGTTCTTTAATTGTGGTCACAGTTTCTGCTCTCTGGCATTCAAAAGACATTCGGCAATCTGAAAATCCAATAGCGTGTCGATATCAATCGCACGCTCCCTTGGCACATGCACCGTCCGCACCCGCCCTTCAAAAGTGGCGTTGTGGGCCATAACAAACTCCGACCGAACCACATAGGCGACGGTCGCCATGTCGAAGACCTCTGGCGCATCTTGGCGACGCACTATGGCTGACAGCGGCGGAATAACCAGCCCGACAGTGCCGTCCGCATTGGTTTTTACCATATTAAAATAAGGACTGCGATGGGCATCAGTAACTGTGATGACCATGTCTGCATCGCCCTTTACGTATTCATCCAAGCAGTTTTCAATATCAACGGGCAACCTCAGGGGTGCCGTGGTGGGCACTGAAACCATCACTTGTGGCAGAACAC
>JACMRF010000069.1 GCA_014376575.1 Undibacterium sp. | reverse complement strand
TTAAATATTTTATGACGACAATGTTCGCTATTCGCTTGTGCAAACATCATTAGTTCTACATCGGTTGGATTACGATTTGCGCTCGCAAAGGCATCGACTAGATAATCAATTTCGTCATCCGACAATGCTAATCCTAAGGCACTGTTCGCTAGCAGTAAGGCATTTTTTCCACCGACTAACACATCAACGAATTCCAGTGGTTTCGCTTCCAGCTCGGCAAACAAGCCAATAGCTGCACTCACATCTGTCAAAACCATTTCTGTCATTCGGTCATGCAAGATATCGATAACATTTGCTTTTGAGGCTTCCGCAAGTCTTTTGGCACCCCCAAGTAAACCATTTTTCACATGCACAAAATACTGCACACCTCGTTCTATACGTTTAATGTGAGTCATACCGCAATTATGGGCTATGTCCGTCGCTTTACTGGCCCATGGAGAAATGGTGCCAAAGCGAGGGATTACCACGAAACCATCGCCGTCTTCCACTCCGTCAAACGCATCTCCATAGGTCAACAAAGCATTAAGTCGAACAATATCATCTGCAGCAGGAGGCGTTGAAGCGTCAATAAAGTGACTAAAACGCGCGGTCACGCTAACGATATTGGCGTCAACAATTTGCAAACGCGAGAGAAGACCTAGGGTACGGAAAGCGGACAAGGCGTTAGAGCCTGGCAATATCAACATGGCGAGAATGGAGTTGAGGCAATGCGCTGGCGTATCAGTAAGTAATATGTTGCATTCTTAGCGACACAAATAAACGATGTATTATCGAACCAAACTAGACACAAAATCAAAGCAACAGCCAGTCTGTTGCGAAGATTTGAGACGACGTATGATGCAAAAATACGCGCTTTTATGCTCCTGTAAAAGTGCAGTACTAAACTAAAATAGCCGCCACATTGCGGGGTGAATCAGAAAGGGAGAATTATACCTCGATGCCCGCGAGTGCTCTAGTATGATTGTGAACGACACTAGCGGATACCCGTAAAAAACTCAATTACGAGAAATGAGAGTAGCGGTTACGGGGTTAGAAAAAATTTAATCATTAAGATGCATGAAATTAATTTTTGTACTAGGTGATGTAATTAAACAAAGACAAAGAAGATGTCTTAACGAACGATTGTTGTGCAGCTTGGAGTGTTACTTGTTGTTGATTCAACTCAGTGATGGCCTTGGCGTAGTCGAGGTCCTGTAGGCTAGATAATTGCTGTTTATAATTTAGCCCAATACTTTGCCCAACTGAATCTAGCTCATCAATTTCTTGAAGACTTGTGCCGAATTTAGCACGGGTTGTCAGAACATTATTAAGCGATTTATCGAGATTATTATTGGCCTGGCTCAACCCAGCTGTTAAATCCAATTTTGTTGCCGATGTTGTGGCGGGTGTTTTCAGAATATTAATGAGGTCTGTCAAAGTTTCAAAAATATTCTGATTTCCAGGCTGAATTGAAAAACGATCGCCTGGCGCTGGCGCACCTGGTGTATTTGTCAAAGTCACGTCAATACCATTAAAAGTAACCGTTTTAGGGCTACTGAACGCTGTACTCGCCACTACAACTGCACCCGTCGTTTTATTCGTAACAGTAAAATTTGCAGCCGTATTATCAAAACTTACTTCGTAATTATTTCCAGTTAAGTTTGCCGAAGTAGCAGCATTAACTACTGCAGCGGCAACAGTCTGCCCGGTATTTGAAGGATTTGCCACAGTATTAAATTGCGAAGCTGACGTTCTGATATTGCCAAAAATAGCAGGCCCGACTTCACTTAGCGGAATTTGACGTGAAGTATCTACCTGCAACAGTTTTTGCCCTTGATCGCCGCTATAGGTGGCGCCTGCCTGCGTTTGTGTATAGGGTGCTGATGCAGAGAATCCAGAAAAAAGATAACCTTCCGTACCATCAGACGCGTTCGCAAAACCCAATAATTGCTGCAAATCTCCCTGCAACTCGTTTGCAATAAAACCACGCTCCGTATCAGTTAAAATACCATTTCCGGCGCTAACGATTCTTGTTTTCACATTTTGCAAAACCGTTGTTACACCACTCAATGTACTCTCAGCCATACTGAGATTGTTTGTTGCACTTTTACGATTAACTGCAAATTGATCATTAACTGCATCAGCCTGCGATACTACAAGCGCTCGCGCGGAACCGACGGGATCGTCCGAGGGTGTTAAAATTTTTCGACCTGATGCAATTTGCTGCTGAGTCCGATTAAGTGAAACTTGAAGATCGCTAATTCTCGCTCCGCCGTTTCCATAAATTGTATTTGTACTGATACGCATAATTAAGCTCCTACCTTCCTAACTGCAATAAAGCGTCAAACAATGTACTTGCTATCTGCATTAACTTACCTGCGGCTTGATACGCCTGTTGGTAACGAAGTAAATTGGCAGCCTCTTCGTCCAGATTGACACCAGATACGGATTGTTGTGTATCAATCGCAAGGGAAAGTAATTTTGTCTCCGAGGCGAAAGTTATTTGTATTTCATGCGCTTTATTACCAATGAGACTTACAAATTGGCCATATGCGCCTTGGAAACTAGTGGAGTTTCCAACCAAAGAATTTTGTGTTTGTAAATTAGAGAGTAAAAGGGCATTGCGATTATCACCGCTACCAGTTGAATTTCGACTAATGTTGAATACATCTGCGTTTTTAGGAGTGCCGGAAATAACGAAACTCGTACCTTGATAACTTATTGTCGCGCCCTCTGTATAAGGAATCGCAGATCCAGCCACATAGGTAGTGGAGGAATTACCCACCTTAACGGTAACATTGGCGTTTGCCGGAAAGCCACTTAACGTATTAGCTGCAGAGTTATACGTTAATGTTGCCGGTGTTATCGGCAAAGACGCAGCTAAAGTAAATGTATCGGCGTTGGCAGGCGATGCGCTACCATTCTTGATTGAAAAACTTATCCCACTAAAACTAATCGTTGCCCCACTTGAATAGGGTACGGTTGCTGGCGCTGCATAATTAGTTATTACACCTCCAACATTAACAGACACTGGGGCTGTTGCTGGAAAACCTGTTAAATTTCCACTGGCAAACGTCAGAGTAACCGGCGCTGTGAGCGTTTTACCAGAATAGGAATCATCCGTTGAGGCAGCCCCGATTGTTGCAGTTGCAGATGTACTCTTAGTTGCGACAAGCGAATTGATGACACCAAAAGTGGTTGCTCCAGTGCCTGTATTGGTACTTGGAGTAGATGTGGAGACTGGAGAACCCGCTGCTATTTTGGATGTGTCTGAAACTGCTACACCAAACTGACTCGCGCCATTTGCAGTCGGGTGCACTAAAAACTCATCACCGTTTGCGGGAGTTGCTGCTGCAGGTGGCGGTGCCAAATTAAAAGACACACCGTCTATGACCAAAGGCAAAGTCGACGATGTTTGGCTTACCCCATCTGACACACGTGTAATTTTATAGTTTCCACCAATAAATTGAACGCGATAATCGCTTATCGTTAAGGCACCAACATCTGAAATGGATGCTGCTATATTAGCCGTTGTTGTATTTGCACTACTTGGTACGGATGCGGGTGTGCCAACATTAAAGAAATTACCGCCAACCTGCCCGTTAAGATCTTGTCCTAATTTATGTTGCTCGTTGAAAGCGGATGCTAATCCTATAGCAACTCGCCCTAAAGAATTCTGTGAAACATCAAGCGTATTCGCACGAAAAGCGAATAATCCACCTAATTGCCCACCAGTGATGCTATTTTCGGCAATTTGAATTGAAGCACCATTACTTTGATAAGCAACTTCAATTCGTGTTGGATCAGTCAACGACGCCGTCGTTTGCAATTGGTAATTACGTTCACCTAATACTAGGGGTTGCCCGGAACCCATGTACACGTTTAATTTAGCCCCTTGCGGTGTAACGGTAATGTTGACTAATTTACTCAGTTCAGTCACAAGATTATCACGTTGATCCAGCAAGTCGTTCGGCGCACCACCAACGCTTTGTGCCTTTTCGATAATATCATTGAGCTTAGAGATTTGAGACGAATAACTGTTAATAGACCCGATCGAGTCCTCAACATGATTGTTGACGCCCTCACGAAGCTGATCCAATCGGCCTTGCAGACCTTGCAATCGCGAAGTTAACGCAGCTCCAGATGATAATACTGATTGTCGTGCCGCGGCGCCTGCTGTACCACTGGGACTGGTAGCTAAATTTTGTACCGCATTAAAAAATTCTTGCAATGCAGGTGATACTCCGGCAGTTGGATCAGCAATGAGGTTGCTAATTTGCTGAATTTGATTGGAATAAGTCTCAGCGTAGTTTTTAGTTGATTGTGTGCTATTGACCTGCTGATTGACAAATTGGTCATAAACTCGTTGAATTTCACCAGCTTGAACACCTTGACCAACAAAGCTTCCACCTAAAGATTGTGGTGCATTAGCAGTTTGTAATAAGATCTGCCTGTTGTAGCCAGGGGTTGTTGCGTTGGCAATATTGTGCCCCGTCGTGGCTATCCCCAGTTGCGCTGCTGCGAGTGCGCTTTGTCCGATGCCTAATATACTGGTGCCCATATATAAACCTATTCATTTTCTGGTGAAACGCATAAAGAGGCGATCTTCTCTATTATCGGGAAAATAGACCAAAACTTTAATGGCTACCAAGTGTCAACGCTTTTACTTACGCAGAAAGCGTCTGTTTAATAATTTTTGATAATTTATCGGCATATTGAGGGTCGGTGGCATAACCCGCTTTTTGCAAACCGTAAGCAAAACTACTCGCATCTTTAGCGTTTGCGATCACTTCTTGGTAGCGAGGATTTTTAGTCAGAAGTTTTGCGTAATCTTTAAATGCATCGCTGTACGAATCATAAGCTTTAAATTTTTCGACCTTTCGAAAAGCGACGCCGTTTGAGTACTCGGTTGTGACAGCATCAACAGTCTTCCCCTTCCATCCTGAATTAGCTTTCATGCCAAATACATTGTGACTGACTGAACCGTCTGCTGCTTTAATTTCGCGTTTACCCCATCCACTTTCAAGTGCTGCCTGACCCAACATGAACTTTGCGGGAATGCCAGTTTCGAGACTTGCTTGCTCAGCATGTGCTGCAAGTTTATTTTCAAATTCACGTACGTGCGCACGTCCTGAGGTCGCAGTTTTGTCAACTTTTACTGTCTGTTGTTCAATTTTTAAATTATTGAGGTAAGAATCTATCCCGCGCAAACTGCTCGCGCTACTTTGCGACGAGCTCTCTGGCTGAATGATCTGATTAGCCGCGTTATTCGATAACTGTCTAACAAGAGCATCCGCCAACCCCATCCCACGACTTGCCATGTTTTGAGAGAACTGTTGATCTAACATCGACGTATACATACGGCTTTGCTCATTATCAAAAGGACTATCTTGGCTACTTGCTTGCCGCATCGATTTGAGCATCATATTCATGTACAAGGCTTCAAATTGTTTAGCTGCAGACTTGAGTGCATCTGGCGAGTTATTTTTTGCAGACTGTTTGAGGTCATCAAGCCCTTTGCTATCAAAAGCTAATTTATCAGATAAATCTGCGCGCCCAATCATAATATTGCCCTAAATAATTTCAAGTTCAGCACGCAATGCACCCGATGCTTTCATCGCCTGCAAAATAGACAGCAAATCCTGCGGCGTTGCGCCAATGGCATTCAAAGCCTTAACCACATCCGTCAACGATGCCCCCGATTTAAGTATCAATAGTTGGCCTGGATCTTTAGTGATTGTGATGCTTGAATTGCCGGTGCTAGTCGTTTGCCCGTTCGATAATGCATTGGGTTGACTAACTGCGTTATCAGTGTTGACGACAACCGACAAGTTGCCATGTGCTACTGCACAGGTTTCTAGAGTGACTGATTGATTCATGACAATGGAGCCAGTTCGCGCATTGAGGATAACTTTGGCCGCGGTTTGCGCAGGGGTAACCTCAATGTTCTCCATTTGCCCCAGAAAGACGACTCGCTGATCGCTTATCGTTGGTGCCTTTACTTGTATAACACGCCCATCAACAGCAGCAGCAGTCTCTGGACCAAAGCGTTTATTGATTGCCTCAACAACGCGACTTGCTGTCGAGAAATCTGCAGTGTTAAGCTCCAACTGAATTGTATTTCCTTGCCCTAATGGCGATGCAACAGCACGCTCTACGGTCGCGCCTGACGAAATTTTACCAACGCTTAAATGATTTATTTGCGCCTTACTTCCGTTAGCTGCGGCCCCTACCCCACCAACAAGCACATTACCTTGTGCCATTGCATAAATTTGATTGTCCG
This sequence comes from Undibacterium sp., assembly GCA_014376575.1. Next base: position 62,964 of record JACMRF010000069.1, on the reverse strand, counting down.
CACCTTTAAGGGGAGTCATCAATAAAGTTCCTCCTCGCAAACTTTTCGCATTACCCATTGAGGACACTGTGATATCAAGCGTCTGACCAGGCTGAGCGAATGGTGGAAGTGAAGTCGTGACCATAACAGCCGCAACGTTCTTTAATTGCAGGCTAGTGCCAACCGGAATAGTGACCCCTAGCTGCTGCATCATGCTGATAATACTCTGAACCGTAAATGGAGTTTGCGTAGTCTGATCGCCGCTGCCGTCCAAACCCACTACTAAACCATATCCCATTAATTGATTTTGCCGCACTCCTTGTATTCCGGCTAAATCTTTCAATCGCTCTGCTCGACAATCAACTGAAATGAAGAGCGCCACCAAACCTGCGATGGTCGCGAAGGAAACGCAGTGTTTGAAAAAGGTGGTGGTTTTCATTAATATCAACTTTATTTATCACTAAATTGGTAAAAAGCTAAGGAAAAATCTGGTCAGCAAAGAATTGGCTTCTGCCAAATCAACATGTGAAGTTGAACGGTATTCAAAACGCGCATCCGCAATTTGGGTTGAAGGCACGACATTGGCAGCAGAAATAGTATGCGGGTTGACGACGCCAGAAAATCTGACAAACTCCGCACCTTTATCGAAAGCAATTTGCTTTTCGCCACTCACCAAAAGATTACCGTTTGCTAAAACGTCAATGACAGTAACCGCAATGGTTCCCGTAAATGTGTTACTTGCTGTCGCAGCACCTTTTTCAGAAAAGTTTGTTGCTGAGGTAGTTGAAATACCCGCTTTGGCAATAGTTGCCGCAGGTAATCCGAGCACAAGAGGTGCCGCGAACGAAGCGCCTCCAGATTTACTTCCAGAATTCGCTGCGGCCTTTCCCGCTGACGTATTTTCACTGATCGAAATCGTCAAAATATCACCTACCAAGCGCGCTTTAACGTCTTCAAACAAAGGTCGATAAGATGCAGCCTGAAAAATTGCACCATTCATTTCGCGTTGTGGCTTTGCCGATTGCGGATGCACAACCGTAGGTTGGTACACGATAGGTGACGGTGTAACAGCACATCCGACCAACGCCAATGGGCCCAAGCACATTAATAATGATTTTAGTTTCATGACTTATCTCACCTATTCTTCACTGACTAAAGTTGACTTAACTTTTGCAGCATTTGATCCGACGTCGTGATCGCTTTACTATTAATTTCATAGGCGCGTTGCGTTTGTATCATATTGACTAACTCTTCAGCGACATTCACATTCGAGGTTTCAACATAGGCTTGGTTCAATAAACCAGCACCGTTTGTACCTGGAGTGTTTGTTCCGGGATTGCCAGAGGCTGCTGTTTCAACATACAAATTCTCACCTAGCGAACTCAAACCGGCCGGATTAATAAAGGTAGCCAATTGAATCGAGCCAACTTGCACAGGAGAACTCGATCCTGGCTGTGTCACTGACACAGTACCATCACGACCAACTGTGATCGTCTGTGCGTTGGCCGGAATGGTGATCGCTGGTTGGATGACGAAGCCGCTAGAGGTCACCATCTGGCCTTGACTATCTGTCTGAAACGAACCGTCGCGGGTGTATCCAGTGGTACCGTCGGGCATTAATACTTGGAAAAACCCCTGTCCTTGTATAGCCAAATCCTTACTATTGCCGGTCTGTTGTAAATTACCTTGTGTAAAAATTCGTTCAGTAGCGACAGGACGCACACCTGTGCCGATCTGCAAGCCTGAAGGCAGTTGTGTTTGTTGAGAGCTCTGAGCACCAGGTTGACGCATAGTCTGGTACAGCAAATCCTCAAAAACAGCCCGCGATCGCTTAAACCCTGTCGTGCTGACATTTGCCAAGTTATTGGTAATCACATCCATCTGCGTTTGTTGCGCATCTAGGCCGGTTTTGGCAATCCATAATGAACGTATCATTTTTATTCCTTTTTGCGTTTATCGCAAAATTCTCATTGGCTCTATTTTGCTACTTCTCACATCAACCTAAAGTCAGAATCTGACTAGCTTTATTCGCGTTACTCTCCGCATTGGTCAACAATTTCATTTGCATTTCAAATTGACGGGCCAAATTAATCATGCTGACCATCGATTCCACTATGTTGACATTACTGCCCTCCAACATCCCGCCAGCAACACTGACAGCAGCATCAGCATCGGCGGTTGTACCATCCTTCGTTTTAAATAGACCATCGTCACCACGAACCAAATTATCCTCTGGTGGATTGACCATTTTCAAACGGCCAATGACCTGAACGCCATTGGGCTTTGATCCTGTTGGAATTGTCGATACTGTGCCATCTTTAGCAATCGCAATCGATACGTCAGGTGGAATAGTAATCGGCCCGCCATCACCTGCAATATTCAATCCACTTTGGGTTTGCAATATACCGTTTTCACTTACCTTTAAACTACCATGACGCGTGTACGCTTCTGATCCATCGTCTTTTTGCACGACCAACCAACCCTTGCCTTGAATGGCCACATCTAGCTCACGCCCGGTGTTTTGAAGAGCTCCAGTAGAAAAATCTGTTCCGACTGTCGCATCTACAACGAAAGCACGCGTAGGCATGCCATCACCGATAACCGGAACGGCACGAAAAGAATCAAGCTGAGCGCGAAAACCAGTCGTCGTTGCATTGGCAAGATTATGCGAAGTCGTTGCCTGTTGCTCCAGGATATGCTTCGCTCCGGTCATTGCGGTATAAATTAGGCGATCCATTGCACGTTCCTTAGAGCCACATTCATGCTAATAAAAAGTATGCTCGTCATTCAATGATTAACGTAAATTCACCAAGGTTTGTAAAACCTGATCCTGAGTCTTAATCGTTTGCGCATTCGCTTGATAAATCCTTTGTGCGGTAATTAAATTAACCAAATCACCAGTAAGATCAGTGTTGGAATCTTCAGTCGCGCTGGACGTCAACGCACCCAAACTTCCGGACGTTGGCCCACCTACCAGTGATGGGCCAGATGCGGAAGTTTCCGTCCACTGGTTGTCACCCAAAGATTGCAGACCGTTAGGATTAGTGAAATTGGCCAGCGCGACTTGTCCTAGAACAGAGGTTTTACCGTTGGTATAGCTCCCTACGATCGTGCCGTCTTTGCCGGTACTAAATTTAGACAATTTACCCGACGTATAACCATCTTGCTTCAGAGAATTAACACTAAAAGTTGATCCAAATTGCGTAGATCCAGTCAGATCAAATTTAATCGTTGGGTTTGAAATAGGACTTACTGCACCTGAAGAAACAGGAATAGCAATGGCCAACGCATTAGGGTCTGATGCAGCGAATGATGGTGAAGCCCCTGTCAGTTTTCCTTGCGCGTTAAAGCTAATCGTACCCATCGCGTTCGCTGGTGCTGGTGCTACCGCGGCTTTAGTAATGAGCACGCCATCTACTGAAGCAAATACATCCCATTGCGCGGTCGTAGGCGCGGTCGGCACTCGCGTTGCTGGGTCAACACGGACATAGAAGGTCTGCAATACATGAGAATTTCCTAGACTATCAAACACGGCAACCGACGTAGCATTGTTGTACGTCAACGGATCGGTAATTGAAAAAGTGATAGGCACGATGACTGGAGGAGATGCTACCGGAAGCTGCGTCCCAGGAACCAAGGCACGCGAATCAAGATTTAACAGTGCCATAGCGATATCAGTTTCTTTTGGTGCAATGTCTGCGGTATTGATCACCAACGGAGCAGCTGATCCGGTAGACAACACACCGTTAGTATCTGCGACATAACCCGTCAATTGCAGACCGGCCGAATTGACAATCCCACCGTTTTTATCGAGTTGAAACTGCCCGTTTCTTGAATAGGTAATCGCGCCATTATTTGACATTCTGAAAAAGCCGGAACCATTGATCGCTATATCAAGAGGATTATTTGTAGAGCTTATATTCCCTTGCGTAAATTGCTGAACAATTCCAGCAACTTTGACGCCAATCCCGACGCTACTTCCGCCGCCGCCACTCAGTGAATTGGCGAATACGTCGGAAAATTGCGCTTGTGCCGATTTAAAGCCAACCGTATTGGCATTGGAAATATTATTTCCGATCACATCCAGCGATTTGGACGCGGCATTCAGTCCGCTTAAGCCTTGTTGAAAACCCATGATTTATCTCCTTGATATAACCTACTGAATCAGCGCAAAATAGTTCGATGCTGCACTACAATAACGGAACCACAAACGCCACCTTCTGATAATTTAACTAGCGCAGCGTGATTTTAAAAACTAAAAATGAGCACGTCTATCACGCACTATCCATGCGTCTTTCCAGCCTATCTGGCCTGTAACCCGCATGAACAATGCGTGTTGGCGCTGCCTATATTTAAAATCTAATCACCCGCTAAATTGAACTCACATTAAATGATAAATAGCGGCTGAGTGAATCAGCATCTAAAAAATTTGTCTGATGTCGGCCATGCTAATGTCACCAATATTGGCAACATTTAATTTAGCGCCCTGTGTGCTGGACGTAATGCTTGACACCAAGCCAAAACTGAGCGAAGTGGCGTTGAGTTTTGTTTCCGCTGAACTTGCATTCACTTCAAACTTGTAATCACCATTTGCTGCGGTATCACCACTATCAGTCTTACCATCCCAAGTCATTGTATTTACGCCAGCCGGCACAACGCCTATACTCATTTTTCTGATCGTATTACCCGATGCGTCCTTGATGGAAACATCAACTTTATCCGCAGCCTGTGGTAGCTCAATACCGAAAATCGCTTTGCCATCCGTCAATTTTATTGCGCTACCAGGTGCAATCACGCCGTGTCCAATCATGTTCGCCGACTGCAAGTTTTGCGCCGCCTGAAAGTTGGCACTCATGGCGGTGACCGAGGCGTTAAGTTTGTCAATTCCCGACACGGTGGATAATTGCGCGAGCTGGCTCGTCACTGCCGCATTGTCCATGGGGTTTAACGGATCCTGATTTTTCATCTGCGTGACCAATAAGGTCATAAAGCGGTCTTGCGCTTCTTGGGTGCTGGTCTTGTTAGCACTGCTCCCATTAACTGCAGCAAGCAATGCTGGATCAACGGTATTGGTTTGAATAGCGGTCATGCTCATTCCTCTTTCTATTTAATTTATTGTCCCAGCGTCAACGTTTTCATCAACATTGTTTTCGCCGCGTTCATCGTCTCAACATTGGTTTGATATGAGCGTGAAGCCGAGATCATATTCACCATTTCCTCAACCACATTCACATTAGGCATTGCCACATAGCCTTTGTCGTCGGCCAACGGATGTTTAGGGTCGTACATCATTTTCGGCGGGGTGGCATCCTCAACCACTTCACTTACTTTGACACCAGTTGACGCTGTACCCGCGACAGGTACAGCACTAAATACAACTTGTTTTGCCTTGTATGGCAGACCGTTGGAACTAGTGACACTATCAGCGTTGGCAAGATTACTCGACACCACATTCAACCGTTGTGCTTGCGCGCTCATCGCTGAACCCGCTACATTAAATATATTAAACAGCGACATGATTTGTACTCCTTTAACCTTGTATCGCCGCAAGCATGTTGCGGATTTGCATATTCAAAATTGTCAGACTCGCTTCATAACGAATCGCGTTATCGGCAAATTGATTTCGCTCAACATCCATATCTACTGTATTTCCGTCCACACTACCTTGCACTACAGTTCGATATAACGCTGGAGTGCCGCCGACACTATTCTGTGCATTAAGGTGAGAAGTAGATGTTTTTGTCAGATCGGTAGAAGTACCGCTTGTACCGCTGCGATTTAATGCATGACTCATCGCGGCAGAAAATTCAATGTCACGCGCCTTGTAATTAGGCGTATCAGCATTGGCGATATTGGATGCCAGCATTTGTTGACGTTGTCCACGGATGGATAGCGCCGCCTCGTGAAAGCCCATAAATTCATCTAGTTTACCAACCATGATCCCTCCACTTTTCCGTTAAATTCATTTAACCGAACATTTATACGGTTTTCGATAGTTTCTATAATAGGCCGACAAACACAACTTTAATCATTGGATCAACGGAAGAAAAAGCCATCTATTCTCTAATTCAAGGCATACGACAAAGACTAAAATGGTGTCATTGTTTTTGCGTTGACTATTGAAAAATGAAAATTGCTCTTGCTCTGTTATGTCTGTTCACTTGGAGTTCGGCGTGGGCACAGTCGCCGCGTGAAAATCAATTTCAAGAGACGAACAGTTTGCGTAGTTTTGCTGAAGAGTTTTTGCAGCAGCAAACGATGGGGCACCCGGGACAGATCAACATTATTATCGGGAAAATCGACAATAGATTGAAATTGCCCTCATGTGCCAATTTGACCGCCTTTTTGCTTCAAGGTAGCAAACCCTGGGGGAAAATCAGCTTAGGTATTCGCTGTAATGCACCAAGTCCGTGGACAATTTACGTCTCAGCACAAGTGCAAGTAACAGCTGACTACTACGTGACGACAAATCCTCTGTCTCAAGGGCAAATTATTAGTGCATCTGATCTTCGTAAAGTTAGTGGTGATTTATCGACACTTCCAAATGGCGTCATTACCAATCCGAATCAGGCGATTGGAAAAGCATTAATGGTCTCACTTGCATCAGGAAACACATTACGCATGGATGCCTTAAAAACGTCTCCTGTTATACAGCAGGGACAATCAATCAAAGTAATTAGCGTGGGATCTGGATTTCAGGTGTCAACAGAGGCATTAGCGTTAAACAATGCGAATGAAGGACAGGTCGCTAAGGCAAAAACAACGTCAGGTCAATTCGTGAGCGGAATCGCCAGAGCTGGTGGCATTATTGAGATCATCTTTTAATTAACTTAAAACATGTTTAAAAATCATTTTCACAAACAATGTTAAAGTTTAAAATAACTCAGCCGATATACAATTCGTAGATATATGTAGTTTCGACTGAAAGGGTACCGCTGTGAAAATCGATGACGCACTAAATAAAACCGCCGGGCTTCCAATTGGACCAGGGCAAACTCGCACTGAGAAAGCTCCTGAGAAGGCAGAAGTAAGCAATACGCCTTCTCATAGCGTGCAAATTTCCTCTCTGTCAACACAGTTACAAGCAATGCAAAACACGCAAGCTAGTGGTGCGGTGTTTGAAACAAAGAAAGTGGAGGCTATCAAGCTAGCTATTTCCGAGGGACGCTTCCAAGTGAACTCAGAGAAAGTAGCAGACGGCTTATTAGAAACTGTTAAAGATCTACTGAATTCAAGAAAGCGGTAAATTGATTATGAGCTCGACAAGCCTTAGTGTACCAAAGTTACATCAATATCTACAGAATGAGATTTCTGCGATGATTTCTTTGGCTAATGTACTAAAATTTGAAGAGTTGGCATTGATAGACGGCAATGTTGAAGAATTAAGTAAACTGACTCAAGATAAAAGCAAAATCATCTCCGATTTGACAAAATTAGAACACGAACGTAAAGTTTGGCTAGGTCAAAATGGATATTCTAGCGATGTTGAGGGAATGCAAAACTACTTTGCAAACGCAGTATCAGAAACTATTGGAGCAGAAGATTGGACAAAACTACTTTTACTTTCAGAACAGGCTAAGGAAAATAATCGTACCAATGGAATTCTAATCAACCGTCAATTTATACGGAACCAGAGCGCACTTAATATTCTTCAGCAAAAAAGTCCTGCAGAGTCAATGTACGGACCAAATGGTCAATCTACAAATAATACAGCGGCTGGACGAAGAGTCGTGATCGGTTAAAGCGGCAGGCGCCAATAAAACTTACTGTTTTAAATTGGGTCGATATTCTAACTACAAACGGATAAAAGTAATCGTTTCTGCGTATTCCTGCTCAAAGACGTTTTTTGCCCGCACTTAAATTGACTGGCACCTCAATAATAGGCTCCGGTAATATTGCTAAAATTGTCACCGCGACACGTCTATTTCTTGCTCTTCCTTCTGGGGTTTCATTTGAGCTCACCGGAAGTTTCGGTCCTTGCCCTACCGCTGTCATACGATCTTCACCTATGCCACTTTCAGTAAAGAGTCGTACGACAGTACTGGCACGCACTGCGGACAATTCCCAATTCGATGGAAATGATAGGTTCTTAATTGGCAAATTATCGGTATGACCTTCGACTTGAATAGCATGGTTATCTGCCTCCAAAACTGAAGCGATAGCCTTAAGTGCTTGGTTAGAGTCGTCGTTTAACTTAGCTTCGCCAGGCGCAAACAAAACGCTTGCGTTTATCTCAATCGTAACACCGCGGCTAGTTTGAGTAACGCGCACCTTTCCTTCTCTGACCAATGGCTCCAAGACAACGAGAATATCCTTTGCTATCCCAGTCATTTTTTCTCGCTCCTTGCGCAGCGGCTCTCCGCCCCGAACCTTTACCGATGAAAGTGGATCAAACGCAACTGACTGCGCTGCAGGTGTCTCAGATATTTTGCCCACGGCAGTATAAGTCTTGCCAAAAGCTCCAGTTAAAGAGTTGGAAAGAACCCGGTATTTTCCTTCGTTGATCGAAGATATTGCATACATAACAACAAAAAAAGCAAACAATAACGTCATAAAATCGGCATATGAAACCAACCAGCGATCGTGGTTATCAGGGTCTTCGTCATACTTTCTTCTTGCCATAGTTTGCCCCCAAGAGCTCAGACTTTATGGTTTGATATACGTTCTTCAACAATGCGTGGGCTATCACCTTGCGCAATACTAAAAAAAATATCCGCCAGCATTTCTCGCCGAACGACTTCACGACCAACAATTTCTTTAAACTTATTACTAATGGGAAGAAAAAATAAATTCGCCAACCCAACTCCGTAAATTGTTGCAACAAAAGCGACTGCGATACCGCCTCCTAACTTGCTCGGATCCGTCAGATTTTCCATCACGTGAATAAGTCCTAATACCGCACCAAGAATACCAATAGTAGGTGAATATCCTCCAGCGGCCTCCCAAATTTTTATTGCCTGTCGTTGCTCCATCTCATAAAAAGTGATGTCCACTTCTAGAATTTCTTTCAATTGCAACGGATCAATCCCATCAATAACCAAACGTAAGCCCTTTCCAACAAATGGGTCATTTGACGACTCCATATATCTTTCGAGACTCAGAAAACCTTCTCGGCGCGCAACGACACTCCAAATCAATGCATCCTGAACGTTCTTTCTTATCGAATCCTCAGGCATTGTCACGATCCACCGTAACATTTTCACACCGCGCATAAAGGTAGGTAAGCGACTTTGCAACAGCACGGCACCGATAGTTCCGAGAACAACAATAATAAATGCCGCCGGTTGAACCAACGACGAGAGATGTCCGCCCTCAATCAATTGACCAAAGACGATACCAAAGACGACAAGTAATAATCCTGCTAAGCTAGCCCAGTCCACGCTCTCTCCCGTAAGGACACCCGAAGTCGGGCAACCGCTTGACTGTGAAGTTGAGATACTCTAGATTCCGAGACCCCCATAACAGCACCGATTTCTTTCAAATTCAACTCTTGCTCATAATACAAACCCATTAGGAGTTTCTCTCTTTCGGGCAAACTGTTAATTGCGCCAACCACAGCATCACGAAAATCGCCATGCAATAAATCTTGAAGTGGATCACCAGATAAATCTGACGCGTAATGATCTAAAAAATGCTCTTTCGTATCCGCATCATGAAAGTCTTCATAATAAACTAATTGATGTCCGCCACTTTCGCCCAATAGATCTTGATATTCTGCCAAAGATAACTTAAGTAGCTTTGCAACTTCGGTTTCCAATGGAGGTCGCCCCAATTTTTGCTGTAGGGATGTCATCGCATTTTCAATTTTCCGCATATTTTGCCGCACACCACGAGGTAGCCAATCGCTACTGCGAAGCTCATCCAACATCGCTCCGCGAATGCGTTGTACGGCATATGTTTCAAATTGTGCGCCATGATTATCCTCATAGCGATTCACTGCATCTAGCAAACCGATCATTCCAGCTTGCACGAGATCATCTACTTCGACACTTGGTGGCAATCTGGCTTTTAACTGGTAAGCCAAGCGCTTAACCAATGGAGCATGCTCCTTAAGTATGGAATTTTTATCTGATTTTCCGCTGGCGGTGTACATGAATTTTATATTTTTAGCGGGACACCGAGTCCAGGCACTTGTTGCGGAGAAAAAGTTGATCGCGCTTTTTGCACAAACTGCTGTGCAAGACAAGAAAAAGCCAGCGATGCCCCGGCCAAAGGAAACGCGTCTATCACTGAACGGCCTAAATGCGCAGCCTTTTTCATATGTTCATCTTCTGGCAAATAGCCAACAAAATTTAGGGGGACGGCAAGATAACGATTTGCAGCTTGTGCCATATTTGAATATACAAGCTTAGCTTGGTGTTCAGTCACACCGGATACTAAAATTCCGTAAGGCCTGCGCCCTATTCTATTATTGACTCGTTTAATCAATCCGTAAGCATTTTTAATCGTCACTGGATTCGCTGATACTTGAATAACTATTTCACTTTCATCAAGAGAAGACAGTGGAAATGCATCGTTTGCGTCTAATTCGCTGTCGACAATTACCAAATCTGAACGATTTACTATTACATCGAATACACGAGACAATCGTCGAATATTCTCGGTAGGAAGACTCGTCACTGCTATGGAATATTTTGATAACATCGTCACAGATAAACCGGAGGATATTAGTTTAATTGCCTCTTTCATTGTACGCTGTTGTTGTGCAACATCCAACAATGTCTGTTCAGTGCTCGCACTAAGCCAAGCGCCTATGCTGTTACGTGATGACTTCGCATCTACCAACAATACCTGTTGTCCTTGTCGTGCTAATGACGCGCCAAGATTAATCAGCATCCCACTTTTTTCTTCTTCTTTTAACGCTGACAAAAATGTAAGCACTCTAGGCTTATGGCTTTCCAATAAACGCCGCAGTCCCTCTGCCTGATCAAAACTAGCCAAGAGTCACCTCCGTTACAATCCGATTATTATGAGTTCCGCGGTACATTGAAGCATTCGCCATTAATATTGGCAACTCATCATCTTGAAACCTAAATGCGGTAGTTTCGCGTTTCAGTTTAAACGCTCGATCAACTAAATACTGCTTATTTGCAACATGTAAATCCTCAGGAACTCGCTGTCCGCTAGCGACATAGTAAATGTTAAGTTTTTGCCGAATTGCGATATCTAAAGCGCCGCCAATAGTTGCTGCTTCATCGAGTTTTGTCAAAATGCATCCAGCCAATCCGTTACCTTGATAAGCTCGAACTACTTCACTAAGTGTTTCTCCCGTAGATGTGGCATTAAGACAAAGGAGGCGCTTAACATCAACGTCAGCACCTGAAAGCATAGCTACCTGTTCTGTCACCATTTTATCGCGCTGACTGACACCAACAGTATCAATCAAGACCGTATGCTTATTCTTAAGTTCAGACAAAGCAATTCGCAAATCGGCTTCATCTTTAACTGAATGGACCATAACACCAAGAATTTTCCCGTAAATACGTAGCTGTTCATATCCGCCAATACGGTAACCATCTGTTGTTATCAATGCTAATTTTGCGGGGCCATGGCGCATTACGCATCGAGCGGCCAATTTTGCTGTAGTAGTTGTCTTGCCGACGCCAGTTGGACCTACCAAAGCGTATACACCACCTTTTTCTAGTATTTCACTTTCATTACTTATTGTTGATAAATTATGCGTAAGAATTGATTTTATCCAATCAATCCCATTTGACACAACCTCAGATTCTGGCAATTTATCGATTAAATAACGAGACAAACTCACACTAAACCCGGTAGCCAGCATCTCTTTCAAAATTTCCGCTTTTTGCGGCTGTCGCTTCTGCGTATTAGCCCATGAAATTTCAGCAAGTTGTGCTTCAAGCATACCGCGCATAGAGCGAATTTCAGTCATTACATCAGCCATCTCTCCAGGGCTTATATTTACATTTTTCTCAGCTATCGTTGAGCGATAGTCGGTATTTGACTCGAAATAACGTCCATCATCTATCCGCGGCGTAAATTTAGGAACTGCAGGCACCGTTGTCTGTGCAATGGGTGATGCAGCGATAGAACTAATTACCTCATCGGCCATAGCCAATATTTCGACCCGACCATCAACATTGCGATTTGATAAAATAACGGCATCCGAACCAAGCGCGTCTCTCAAAAGGCGAATCGCTTCACGCGAGGTATTAGCTGAAAATTTCCTAACATTCATGACTGTCCTCCAACAAGACTTGTAACTCTAATTGTTTTTGTTTCCGGCAACTCAGCATGAGACAACACTTTTAGTTGCGGTAAAGTCCGGCGTAAAAAACGAGATAACAACGCGCGCAATGGACCGGGCACTAACAGTACGGGTGTCAATCCCATTTGTTGTTGGTGTTTAGTCGCGACTTCCGTTTGCATCGCTAACGTATCCGCAAGACCCGGTTCTATTCCAGAGCCGTCTGGACCGCTGGTCTGCAAGGCCTGCATTAACAAACGCTCGAGACGATTATCTAGCGTCATGACAGTAAGTTCATTCCCGGTAGGAAAAATTTGCTGCACTATAGCTCTCCCTAACGCTATTCGTACCTGCGAAGTCAGCTCATTGGCATCTTGAGTATGTGTTGCATATTCCGATAAAGTTTCGATGATGCTCCGCATATCCCTGATATGAACGCCCTCAATCAAGAGGTTTTGAAGTACTTTCTGCATAATAGATATCGGCAACAACTTAGGTACTAGATCTTCAATAAGTTTTGGCGTATCTTTTGAGATATGATCCAATAATTGCTGAACCTCGTGGCGACCAAGCAACTCTGCTGCATGTGTGGTAATTAAATGATTTAAATGTGTAGCGATCACCGTACCTGCATCGACAACCGTATATCCCATAGACTGTGCTTGCTCTCGCATGCCGGAATCAATCCAGACAGCGGGAAGTCCAAACGCGGGATCAGTTGTAATCACTCCTGGCAGTGTCCCTGAAACCATGCCAGGGTCAATTGCCAAATACTGTCCTGCATTCGCCTCTCCAGTGCCAACCTCGACCCCTTTCAGAGTAATTCGATAAACTGAAGGGCGTAATTCAAGATTGTCTCTTATGTGTACTGGAGGGGAAAGAAACCCAACCTCTTGTGCAAATTTCTTACGTATTCCTTTAATACGTTTTAATAGCTCTCCGCCCTGCATTTTGTCGACTAAGGGAATGAGACGATAGCCGACTTCCAAACCTAAAGTGTCCACTGGTAAAATATCTTGCCATGTAGCCTCTTCCATTTCGGGTGCAGCAGACAGGGTTTCAGCCTCTTTCTCAGTTGGTACCAAAACTTGTGATTTTTTTGTTAGTAAATAACCGCCACCTGCCAAAATTGCCGCCAATAAAATAAAAGCCGTATGAGGCATTCCAGGAATCAACCCCATTCCGCCAACTATCGCTGCGGTAATATTTAAAACTTGGGGCTTGGCAAACAACTGACCAATAAGTTGTCCTCCAATATCCTGATCACTTGCAACACGTGAAACGACAATACCTGCCGCTGTGGAAATAATCAATGATGGAATCTGGGCAACCAGACCATCGCCAATCGCGAGTAAAGTATAGATTTTTAATGCATTAGCGAAATCTAAATCATGCTGCACCAAGCCAACAATAAGTCCGCCGATCACGTTAATTATGGTCACCATAATGCCTGCGACGGCATCACCTCTCACGTATTTACTGGCACCATCCATCGCACCATAAAATTCTGCTTCTTGAGAAACTTCGGTGCGACGGCGACGCGCCTCTTGTTCGACAATTAACCCTGCATTTAAGTCAGCATCGATTGCCATTTGCTTACCAGGCATCGCGTCTAATGCAAAGCGTGCTCCAACTTCAGCAATTCGTCCGGCACCTTTTGTAACAACCGTAAAATTAATAATTGTCAGAATAACGAAAACGACAATACCAACGGTATAGTTACCGCCGATCAAAAAATGGCCAAAAGCCTCAATCACTTTTCCCGCTGCATCTGGTCCTGTATGTCCTTCAGTTAGCACCACCCTAGTCGACGCGACATTTAATGAAAGGCGTAACATTGTGCTTACCAACAACACCGTAGGAAACACCATAAAATCAAGCGGTTTCACAGTGTACAAACTAGTTAATAAAACGATGATAGCCAGTGCGATATTGAAACTAAAGAAAATATCCAAAACGAAAGCAGGCAAAGGCAAAATCATCATCGCCAACATCATAATGATAAGTATTGGGGCTGCCAACGCTTTGGTGTCCATTCCACCAATCCAATTTGGTAACTTTAAGTTTTTCATGAAGTTGCTCCGACCTGATTATTCGGATCAAGCTCCGATGGAACATAAAGCTCAGAAGGCGCTACTGGGCGCGCGCCTCCGTATTGACGAAAACCACGCAACTGAAACACGTAAGCTAATACTTCGGCTACCGCGGCATATAATGTTTCTGGTATCTCATCACCAAGCTCTGTATGCGTATATAGTGCGCGCGCGAGTGGCGGTGCTTCTAGCAACGGAATATTATTTTCAGCAGCTAATTCCCGAATTTTCGCAGCGATAACATCTGCTCCCTTCGCAACAACCCTCGGAGCTCCAGTCCCACCTTCTTTATATTTCAAAGCAACTGCAAAATGCGTAGGATTAGTAACCACAACATCTGCGGTAGGAACTTCAGCCATCATGCGTCGGCGCGCCATCTCTCTCTGTTGAGCACGAATTTTTGCTTTTATTTGAGGATTACCGTTTGCCTCTTTAGACTCTTGGATAACTTCTTGATGAGTCATTTTTAGTTTATTTGCGTAATGCCACATCTGAAAAGGAACATCAATCGCGGCGATTAAAACCAATGCACCTACAATGGATAAAAAACACATCCCCAACATATTGCCCAAGTGCGCGCTTCCTTGCTTTAAGGACTCAGAAGCAAGTCCGAATATGGCATTTTTTTGACTAGATATCACCATAAGCGCAACAATTCCAACCAAAATTGTTTTAATAATAGCCTTCAAAAGCTCTATACCAGATTTTGCTGACACCATATTGGCCAATCCGGAAAAGGGATTCATACGAGAAAAATTTGGTTCTAACGCCTTCACACTAAATAACCATCCACCAATAAGCAGCGGCGATCCCAATGCTACGATTAATAACAAGCAAGCAATCGGTGCAAATGCTAATAGGACATCGAAAAGACTAGTTGCTATGTGGGAAAGAAGCATTTCTGTATCGTACGCAAGCGCTCTCTCCATAGATAAACCAGCTACAAGGGTATGATTTAATTGATGAATCAAACTATCGCCAGACATCCATAACGCTCCACCAGCTGCCAATAAAATGGTGCATGTGGATAACTCTCTCGAGCGAGGCACATCCCCCTCATCACGCGCCTGTTCTAATCGTTTCTGAGAGGCCGGTTCTGTTCGTTCAAGATCGCTATCTTCGGCCATGGTTACTCCCTATCTTTTTCACTATGCTATTTAAGCAAGGCATTAACGAATTTATATGTATTATTATTCCTTAAAAGGAACAATGTATATGCTATGAATAAGCGAATGTTCTCCCCTTACTTCAAGAGAATAAAATCAGAGTTTGGCAGAATAGTGCCTGTAGATTGAGTAGGTAACCGCGTTACCCTCGCCACCATCTCTTATCACCTTACATGCGGCTCTGCATAATCGTAGTCTTCCGTATAAGTATCGGGTCTTGGTGAGAATTGACACCTTACCTGAGTACGCTGCCTCATATCCGATTCCTGTTCATCAGGCCAGCGCTTTGCCTTGCGCTTCCTTCAGACTCGCAGTCGCTAGCGATACCTTCGCTGTTCAGCCAACTGTTCCCTTTTTCCGGCGAGTAGAGGATTTCTACCTCAAAGTAAGTGCGCCTTGCCGACCGCACAATAAAAAACGGCGACAAGAAATGTCGCCGTCATAATTCAATAAATTTGATTTTTTAAACCGTTGATATATTCTTTGCCCAAACCATAGCGGATAAATGCGCTTTATTTACATCAACAGGCGCAATTTTTAATGACTCAGCTAAGGAACCTACAAGCATGCTATTTAATTCGCATGCTTCAGCCAACGCCAAATAAGGGCCATAAACGCCCCTTCTAGAAATTAGCGCTTCTGTAACGGCCTCGGGTAAGTGTATTGAAGATAGAACTTCTTCCATAGGTACACCGAGTAAGCGATCAAGTAATGAAAACATCCCCGCAACAAATAAGTTTTCCGCCTCAGTTTTCGACATAAATGGTTGGCCTAATAACTCAGCAAATCGTCCTCTGACAATTGCAGTCTCCAACAAAACAGGTGAACTCCCTGTACTCGCTGTAGCTAAAAGAAGGGAAAGCCAACGATAAAGAGGGCTATACCCCAAAATAGTAACTGCATGTTTAAGCGATTGCACTTCTGTTCGCAATCCAAAACCCGCAGAGTTAATATATCTAAGTAACTTATATGCCAAAGCCGCGTCGCGTTTAACTACAGACTCTAATTGCTGCACGTCTGCATTTTTTCTGATCATCTCCATCAACTGCAATATTGTGGTCTGTGCGGAGTTCAATCCTTTGTTTGTTGGATTTGGACGAGGCATAAGATGTAATTTTCCAACAAAACTATCTAAACCTAGTGCAGCACATGCGTCAAAGTCTTGCCAATTGAAAATTTTTCGAGCAATCATTCGCACATTAGATTGTTTTAATACTGCGTATATTTTTGCCTGAGAGGCAAAGTTTTCTGCACTCAATTGAACTTCGATATGAGAAATGAGAGGAAAGAAAGATCTCTCAAGCGTACTTAAATCTGCACCTCTCATGCAGATACCGTAACCAAGTGTCCGTAACTCCTTAATCAATTCAAGTGTGACACTGTTCGTAAAATCATGTTTTGACAAAATCAAAACCGTATGTTTAGCTGGCAAAAGCTTTAACCCATTAGCTTGTAATAATTCTGGAATAGCATCTAAAAAAAGCATGCTATCCCCAAGCAAAAATCCGGTTTTCTCATCATTAAGTTGTGCAGCCACAAACTCCATTAATGAGCTAAGCTCTGCTGAAGATAAAGAAACTGCTTGATCCGGATTTTGCCAAGATAATTGAAAACCAATAACTCGTTGTTTCGGATCAAGTAAAGGCTCTCTAACAATAAAGTTTACTTCGTTCATAAATGTCATATTTGTTTGATTGATGTGATTCGTGTTATCGACAATTACCCTAGATATAAAAACTCAAATCCGAGACCATTTGATAAAGCGTTTATTTGCTCTTGGCAATGTCGATTTTTCGCTGGCTTTACCTCTGGATAACCTAGCAAACAGTCAGCCACCTCGGACTGCACACCAATTGAAGCTTACTCCGTCAACATATGGACTAATGATTAATCAAGATATTTCGCAGAATAAGTTGCGCTTTTAATCACATGAACAATCAAACCCTAAAATTCCTGTCCAATCATTATGTCCATCAAAAATACGTTTTTTGACTCAATACTATTTTCGTTCTTGAGCGTTAAATATTCTAGCGGTCTTAATACATTTTTTTACATTATTCAAATGACGCAATCTGCAAGAATAGAAAAAATATAGGATAAACGAAATTTTTAGCGCCATCATCAGCCGATGCTTAATCAGAGATGCATATTGGCTGCGTTCAAAACACGCAGAATCGACTATTTAGAGATATTAGTGACGGAATCAAGACTATCTCGCTCATCAAGAACATCTTCCGATGTGTGGTAATTTCCGTCAACCAAGGTCGCGAAAACTACCATACAACAATGCATTCATTTGGCCAACACACATCAGGAGTTAGAGACACTGAGCACTTTTAGCAATGCAATCACTCTTCATCAATACTCGCGAAGTAAATATTTACCTAAGCAGCTTTTCCTAATTTTTCAAAAATTTTTGTCAATTTTTCGTCTAGAGTGGCGGCGGTAAATGGTTTAACAACATAACCATTGGCGCCGGCTTGTGCCGCAGCAATAATATTCTCTTTCTTTGCTTCGGCTGTAACCATAAGTACTGGCAACTTAGCTAATGCTGGATCGGCACGTATGTGCTGCAACATCGTCAAACCATCCATGTTTGGCATGTTCCAGTCTGAAATCACAAAATCGAAATCTCCACTTTTTAATTTAGCCAAACCCAAAGCACCGTCTTCAGCTTCATCAACATTAGAATAGCCGAGTTCTTTGAGTAAATTTCGAACAATGCGACGCATTGTAGAAAAATCGTCAACAACTAAAAATTTAAGGTTATGGTCTGCCATGAATTACTCCATTATTTCTGTAGGTATGCTTAACAACATTATCAATCAAATTATTACAAACTAGTATAAATATTAAATCACTATATATATTTTTCACATCAGACACGCAAAGCTCGACTTCCATGATGAGAAAGGTAATGAAGCACTTTTGCAGGTAGCTCATTTAATGGAGAAATCTCATGAGTCGCACCTAATGCAATTGCTTCACGAGGCATACCAAATACTACACAAGTTGCCTCATCTTGGGCAAAATTGTATGCTCCTGAGTTCTTCATTTCTAACATGCCTATTGCACCATCTTTCCCCATGCCAGTAAGTATCACTCCGACAGCATTTTTACCTGCGTATGTCGCCGCAGATCGAAATAGCACATCAACCGATGGTCGATGACGATTCACTGGCGCGCCATCGTCTAATTGGGTGACATAATTTGCCCCGCTACGACTTAACTTTAAGTGAGAATGCCCTGGAGCAATATAAGCATGTCCTGGCAAAACGCGCTCGTCGCCTGATGCCTCACAAACGGATATTTTGCAGAGGCCGTCTAATCGCTTTGCAAAAGAACGTGTAAAACCCTCTGGCATATGCTGGGCTATCAAAATCCCTGGGCAATCAGACGGCATTTGAATTAAAAAATTCTTAATCGCCTCTGTTCCTCCAGTCGATGCACCAATTATAATTAATTTCTCGCTGCTTATTAGCTGATTTTTCACCATTGGCAAGGCGCCAATTTGAGCACGATCCATCTCATTCAAAGGTGGGGTAGCACGCGTTTTAATTTTAGCCTTTGACGCGATTCTGATTTTTTCCGCGATTAAGTCTGTATACTCACGCATCCCATTTTGTATGGAAAGCTTGGGTTTTGTAATAAAATCTACCGCGCCGAGCTCTAGTGCACGCATCGTAATTTCCGAACCGCGCTCTGTTAAAGAAGAGACCATAATGACTGGCATAGGCCTAAGCCGCATCAATTTCTCTAAAAAATCCAACCCATCCATTTTAGGCATTTCTACATCTAAAGTCAGAACATCAGGATTTGTTTTTTTAATTAAATCCCTGGCTACTAAAGGATCGGGGGCAACACCAACAACCTCCATGTCCTCTTGATTTCCAATAATTTCACTCATTACACTTCTGATTAATGCAGAGTCGTCGACTATAAGCACCTTAATTTTCATAATAAGGTTCTATTAAAACAATATATTTTATAAAAATTTTCAAAACAGATCCACCTCTCCACCAACTGAAGTTGTTTTGAGTCGGCTTGCATAGTCGAGCTCGCGCTTTTTGAGTGTGTCGTTGTGCTCTACTTTTAGTTTTTTTACGAGCACCTTCCCTGTTTTTGGAAAGAAATAAACCTTTCTTGGATAAATATCATTTAAATCCTCAGCAATTACGCGCATCCGTTCCATCTTCAAATAATCAAGAACAAACTGAGCGTTTCTTTGCCCAACGTTAATTGCTGTAAACCCACGCAAAACATTCCCCCCCCCAAAAACTTTCGCCTCCATATTTTCGCGTTTTGCACCTGCTTTAAGCAATTCATTAATCAAAACTTCCATCGCATACGTTCCATAGCGCATCGATGCTGAAATTGGATTATCTACATCACCACCGCTATCAGGTAGCATAAAATGATTCATCCCACCTACGCCTGAAATTCGATCGCGAATACAAGCGGAAACACACGATCCCAATACGGTAACAATTAGCATATCCTTACCCGTAAAATAAAATTCACCAGGTAAAATTTTCGCCGCATGACAGTCAAATGTTCTATCGTAATAGACATTGGTCGCAAAATGCTCTTCGCTTAACTGACTCATTGATCAACCTTTACTTGAATGATGTAGCATCATCTTGCTGTTCTTCGTGTGCAGGTTGGCAATTTCATATACTGTTTTACCTCTAAGCTTAAAGTCATCCGATACGTACAGGAAATTTTCTGAATGTCCAGCAAAAAGTAAGCCTTCAGGCTTCATTAAAGGCAAAAATTTTTTTAAAATATTTCTTTGTGTTGGCTTATCAAAATAAATCATTACATTTCGACAAAAAATAACATCAAAGAGTCCACTTAATGCCCAAGTATCGTCAAGTAAATTGATTTGTTTGAATGAAATTAGGTCTTTTAATTCAGACCTAATCCGT
This sequence comes from Undibacterium sp., assembly GCA_014376575.1. The sequence goes on along the minus strand of JACMRF010000069.1, from coordinate 42,587 downwards.
ACCATTCCCTCGTTCTCGCCCTTGCCACGCAAAAAAAATCGATTAATGCGCTCTTTAGATAACTTATCTAAACGGTCAATGTTATAGACGCCCCTCGAAGCTATTGATAAAACATTAGTATCTATATCAGTAGCAACAATTTGAACGGGGGGCTTTAATGTTCCATAAGCCTCACATAATGTCATTGCGATAGAAAAAGGCTCTTCCCCTGTCGAGCTAGCAGAACACCAAACATTAATTGGATCTTTTCGATTTTTTACATATTCTGCGAGAATTGGAAAATGGTGTTCTTCGCGAAAAAAAGACGTTAAATTTGTAGTTAGTGCATTTATAAAAGCCTCCCACTCACCCCCTTCAGGTTCACGCTCAAGGCGATCTAAATAAACTGAAAAAGAATTTAACCCTGTTGCCCGAAGACGGCGAGCGAGTCGACTATAAACCATTTCTTGCTTACTTTCGGCGAGCGAAATACCTGCCTTCTTGTATATTAAATCTCTGACCCTATCAAAGTCTTTATGGTCAAAAATAAATTCTTTATCAGTCTCTTTTTTAATTTTTTCTATTGACTTGGGCATTAATGAAACCTTGTATTTAAATTTTTTCAATTAAGAATGATAATTGATGTCTTTTTTAATAATTTGATGACAAATTCAGTTTCAAAGCTAGCTTGATCACTACTCTTATCAACTTCCTTAGAATAGAACTGTAATACTTAGAAAATACTATTTAAACAACAAGAAAATTAGCCATCAATGAAGTTGCAGTACTGCAGAAAAAATGCATCAAAAAAAGCAACTATTTTTTTATCTTTATTCAAAATTCGTCTTGATAATCGGTTTGTAATTTTACTGAAGATGAAATAATTTATTTGATGACTTAATAGAGATAATATCTGGTTCAATAGTGGCATTAATTTGATTATGAATTTTGCCGTTATCTACCATTTATAAGCTTAATTTAACGTCAGATCGCCCGTTTACTTTACTATTATCTTCCAATAACTTAAATATACTAACGGCCTGCCCTAAATCAAATGCTTTTGCCTCCATACTTTTCGCTGCAGCAGCAGCTTACTAAACTAGCACTACATTTTGCTGCGCCATTTCATCCATTTGAGTGATTGCCAAATTTATCTGCTCGATACCCGCACTTTGCTCCAGACTTGCTGCAGTGATTTGCGCCATGATATCCGCAACTTATTGGACACTAACAACGATCTCTTTCATTCTATTTCCTGCCTCATCAACTAGCTTACTACCTCGATTAATTTTATCTACAGAGTCGCTAATAAGCGCTTAAATTTCACGCGTAGAGCTTGTACTTAGCTAAGCTAAATTTTGCACTTCAATTGCAACAACGGCGAATCCCCAACCTCGTTCCCCGACTCTTGCTGCCTCAACCGCTGCATTCAAAGCCAAAATATTAGCCTGAAATCCCATACCGTCGATAACACCGATAATATCTACGATTTTTCTTAAGCTTTCCTTGATTGGGCCCGTCGTATTAACAACCTGCCCCACAACCACGCCGCCTTTGACTGCTACGCCGGTAGCAGAAATCACTAAAAGATTGACTTGCCTTGCGTTGTCAGTATTTTTTTACGTTTGAAGTCGACTCTTCCATTGAACTGTCAGTCTCCACCAATGAACTAGCTTGAGACTCCGTTCGACTTGATAAATCAGCGTTCCTTGAAGCAATCTCCTTTAACGCGACTGAAATTGTTTCGATAACGGCACAGACGTGACCTACAATCTTAGCTAGGCTATCGTTCATTTCCGTTAGCGCATTTAAAAGCAATAAAATCTCATCCCTTCCTAAAGCGTCCACCTAGGAAGATAATCACCGAGTGAAACAGTCTCAGTTAGTGCTAAGGCATCGTGTAAGGGATTAGTGATACTTTTTGTAGCGACCCGAGCAAAAACGATACCAATAACTGTAGCTGCAAAAAGTACATAGATAACCAAAAACTCAATTGTGCACTTGTCACTTTAGCGGACTCAAAAATCTGCCTTGAAGTAGTTTCTTGAAAGTCAACGAGTTTATTTATTTCCGATATAAACTTCTACCTACAGGATCTATCGCAATAGAAACGATCTTTATCGCACCTTCTGCATTAAACGCCAAAGCCTGACTAACCGCATCATTGAGTGTCTCGGCAACATCAGATTGCATGCCGAAATTGCGCATCGTGATCCCACCCTCAAACAATATACTCTTCATCACATTTGCTAATATCTACTTTTGACGATCTGTATTTAACCCATCAATCGTCGCGTTGCTATTTTTTGCTGCTAAGACACCGGAAAGGGCAAATGTAATTATCAAACCACCTAAAATCACACAAAAACCAATTCCCTACCGGGTACCAATAAGAAAACTACGTAAACTCATAACAAACCTTTCTTATTAAAGAATTAAACGCATTTTTCGTTTTTCCAAAGCGTTCAATAATTTAAGAAACAAAAAGTTAAACTGATTTATCGACTAGTCCCATCTCCGGGCTCGACATCAGTTTGACGATATCAACCAAAATTAACATCCTCTCTTCTAGAGTCCCTAAGCCAATCAGAAAGTCACCACTAAACGTCGTTCCCATTTCTGGCGCAGGACGAACTTGTTCAGGCATCAATGTCATAACATCCGATACACTATCAACGACCATACCGACGACTCTGCCGTCAATATTTAATACAATAACGACAGTAAGTTGGTCATAAGTTGGAGTTCCAAGATTGAATTTGATTCGCATGTCTACAATTGGAACTATTATTCCTCGTAAGTTGATGACTCCTTTGAGAAAGTCTGGCGCATTGGCTATGCGAGTCACCGCCTCATACCCACGAATTTCTTGCACCTTCAATATATCAATGCCATATTCTTCTCGCCCCAAAGTAAACGCAAGAAATTCGTGCACTTCAATTTCTTGAGGGCCAACTTGGGCTGAATTTACCGATGTTTGCAATGTTTCTGTCATACCATTTTCCTTATTAAATTATCTATGGATGTCGCAACTATCGCGCATTACGTATTAATGCCTTTACGTCTAGAATCAAGGATACTCCGCCATCCCCCAGAATAGTTGCGCCTGAAATGCCAGGTATTTTCTTATAATTTGACTCAATATTTTTTACTACTACCTGCTGCTGCCCAACCAAATCATCAACAAATAGTGCTGCTTTCTTCCCGTCAACTTCAACAATAATAGCAATTCCATCCGACGGTTTTGTAAATTTTGCGTCAATATTAAAGCATTCAAACAGGGCAATTAATGGCAAGTACTCTTCGCGAACTTTGATAACCCTACCTTTCCCGCTAATTTCTTTTACATCTTCCTCCAGCGGCTGTAGTGATTCAATTACAAAACTCAAAGGTAAAATATAAATTTCCTCACCAACTTTTATTGACATTCCATCTAGAATTGCTAACGTCAGGGGCAAAGAAATTGTAATTGTTGTTCCAAAACCTTTCGCTGATCGAATGTCAACCATACCACCCATGGCTGTAATATTTCTTTTTACCACATCCATTCCTACACCACGCCCAGAAACATCCGTAACAATTTCAGCAGTAGAAAATCCTGGGGCAAAAATCAACTGCCACACCTCATTATCTGACATCGTGTCGTGGGCGGATAATCCATTTTGTTTTGCTTTTGCTAAAATTTTTTCACGGTGCAACCCTCCACCGTCATCGCTTACTTCAATGATAATATTTCCACCCTGATGAATAGCGGAAAGAGATAGTTTACCTATCGCATTTTTGCCAGCTTCAGCTCGAAAAAAAGGCATTTCGATGCCATGATCAATACTATTTCTAACTAAATGAGTTAATGGATCTACTATTCTCTCAATAAGACCTTTATCCAGTTCGGTAGTTGCTCCATAAGTAACGAATTCGACCTTTTTCCCTAGCTTTGTTGCTAAATCACGAACCATTCTTGGAAAACGCGAAAAAACATAATCCATTGGCATCATGCGAATTGACATCACCGCTTCCTGCAAATCACGAGTATTTCGCGTTAGATGTGCAACAGTACTTAACATTCGCTCATTAAGAATTGGATCTAAGTCCTTCGTCCGTTGCTCTAACATCGCTTGAGTAATGACTAATTCACCAATCAAATTAACAATTTGATCAACTTTTTCAATGCCGACACGGATAGTTGACGATTCTTGCGAAGCATGTGGCTTCTCAGTTTCTTTTTTTAAAAATGGCTTATTTTCAGAATTGAAAGACTTAAGATATAAGTGATCTGACCCAACTTCGACGACTACAGGAGATGGATCGTTGGTAACGACTTCGGGCGTAAACATTGAGTCTAAGGGATCAAAAAATCCATACCCTAAATTATCGTCAAATATTGCACTATCATCGCTCAATTTTTGCTCAGTAATCTTCAAATCATCAGGATCAAGAATAAAAGAGCAAATGGCTACGATATCGTTCTTAGTCTCATTGGTTTTTAATTTATAGACTGCGCCGTTACCAACATTGTTTTCTTTGCTTATTTCACCAAGCAGTCCCAATTCTGAAGCAATAGCAATTTCATCACTTTTTACAAGTTCGGGCAACTCAATAGTGAAAAGTTGGGAGTAATGCTGATTTACCAACAAAGTTTTTTTTTGCGGAAAAAAACTCACTATCGAAGCAACATTAGAAATGACGTCTTGTGATAAAGACTGCAGCAGCATCCGAACGTCGGCAACAGCGTCTTGATCAACCACAGAACCCAATCGGTGGCCGTCCAATTGCATCTTAAGTACATCTTTCGCCGCGAGAAACGCTTCAATATGTTCAGCTGTTAATGACATTTCTCCTTTTCTTATTTTATCGAGAAGCGACTCAAGGATATGGGTAACTTCAGTCATATCCACCAAGCCAAATGTTGAGGCGCCGCCCTTTATTGAATGTGCTGCACGAAAAATAGCATTCAAATCTTCAGAATCTGGCGAAGATATATCAATAGCCAATAATAACTTCTCTTTCTCTGCGAGAAGTTCTTCAGCCTCATCAAAAAAAACTTGAAAAAACTGACTCATATCAATGGTCATTATCACACTCCGTCATTTACTTTCATTTACGCGCAATTACCGCAGATAATCAACCAATTACTTTTTTTACAACCTCAGTTAATTTTTGTGGGTCAAATGGTTTAACTAACCAACCATTCGCGCCGGCAGCCCGACCCTTAGCTTTCATTTCGTCACCAGACTCAGTAGTTAACATCAGAATAGGGACTCGCTGATATGATGCTAAGCTACGTAGTGACTTGATCAAAGTTAAACCGTCCATGCGCGGCATATTTTGGTCCGTCAAGACTAAATCGACTACTTGATTTCGTGCTTTTTCTAATCCATCTTGTCCGTCTATAGCCTCAATTACCTGATAACCAGCAGCTTTCAAACTAAAGGCGACCATCTGTCTCAAGGAACCCGAATCGTCTACTGCTAAGATTGTCTTGACCATCATCGCTCCATTATGCAAATTAAGGCAACATGCCTATATTTTTTTAATTCAGAATAATTCAATATCACCACTATCTAAATGCTTTTGGTTTACTGCTTTTCGCAATAAACTTTTTAATTCAGTGCTCTGCGATTCCAACCTAAGTGTAACCTCTTTCAAGAGACTTGAAATCTGATCAGTACCTCCATCGTGAGGAATTTCGTGACCGCTGAGTCCTAATGTACTTAGTACATCACGTAACCCAACACTACGTTGCAATGTTCTAGATATAAGTTGGCTTGTTAAATCTTGAAATTGAAGTCCTGTGACAGCAGAACTAATGTGTATCGCAATCTCACATTGAATGACCCTAATACGATCTATATTTTCTGTAGAAGCCCCACCAGAAGAAATGAGAAGATTAATTTCCGTTTCTTGACTAAGAATAGCTGCATGCAACGATAGAAAACTACTTCCAAGTTTTTCAATCGCCTCGCTAAGCAGAATTGTAGTTTGAACTAAATCAGTTTCAACTTCTAGTAAATGCTCAGTTCCATGATCAGAAACTCCCGATAGCAGCTGTTTGAATTGAGATCCTAACAATTTTTTTTTCGACATCTGAAACATCCCAATTTTCAGTTTAATTACACAACTCAAGGTTGAATAATTATTTATTCAGAGTATCTATCTTATTTGAATTAACATCAACCGAACCAGTTACTTCAATAGTTCCGCCATCTTGAGAAGCAGTTTGCTCCGCTTTTTTGTTCATTACTATGATGCTAATGCGTCGATTAATAGGGTTAAACGAATCATTTTTATCAAACAATACAGACGAAGACAGCCCCACAACTCGCAAGACTTTGGTCTCGTCCATGCCACCATAGATCAATTCTCTACGAGAGGCATTTGCCCGATCCGCCGACAACTCCCAGTTACTATACCCTTTCTCCCCACTTCCATAGGGCGATGCATCAGTATGACCGGATAAACTTATTCGATTTGGAACATCATTTAAAGCTAGGCCAATTTCGTGCAAAATTTCCCTCGTATAAGGTTGAAGATCAGCCTTTGCAGATGCGAACATCGGTCGATTTTTCTCATCTACCATCTGAATACGCAATCCTTCTGATGTTATGTCAAGCAAGAGTTGCTTTTTATACTGTTTTAAAGTTGGATTAGATTCAATTACTGCTTCTATTTTTGCTTTGAGAACCTTTAATCTGTCAACATCACTTTTTGCCAGTGCAGCTTCAGCAGCTTGAAGATTGTAAGTTTTTTTTTCTGCTTCAATATCACCTTTTTTTGTCTGACCATCTTTCAAAGTTAAATCTCTCCCCCCACCTTTAATGACACTTGAGCTATCGCCGCTCCCATCCCCGCCAGACATTGCCACCCTCAATGGAGTTTTAAAATACTCGGCAATTCCTTGCAAATTTCCTTTTGCATCAGAGCCAAGCAGCCACATCAGTAGGAAAAATGCCATCATCGCAGTAACAAAATCGGCATATGCAATTTTCCATGCACCGCCATGGTGCCCGCCAGCGATTTTTTTTATTCGTTTAACTATGATCGGTCGTAATTCTTCGTTAGCCATGTCGGTATATTTATCAAACTATTCTATTTTGATTTTGATTGCTTGATATGATCTTCTAACTCACCAAAAGTTGGACGCTCAGTCGAATAAAGAACTTTTCTACCAAATTCGATCGCAAGTGCTGGAGCATACCCATTTAAACTCGCAAGTAAAGTCACCTTGATACACTGAAAAGTTTTTGATGACTCATCTAACTGCTGTTCCATCAAGCTAGAAAGCGGCCCAACAAATCCATAGGCAAGCAAAATGCCTAAGAAAGTTCCCACAAGTGCGTGTGCAATTAGAATCCCTAGCTCAGCTGGAGGAATTCCTACCGACTCCATAGTGTGCACCACCCCCATAACTGCAGCAACAATACCGAATGCAGGTAGCCCATCGCCAAGTCTTGCTATAAAATGCGCCGGGATGGCCCCCTCATGATGATGGGTGTCCAACTCGTTATCCATCAAATTCTCAATTTGAAATGCATCCATATTTCCTGAAACCATCAACCGTAAATAATCGCTGATGAACTCCATCATATGATGGTCAGTTACAATTAAAGGATATTTACTAAATAATGGGCTATCCTCTGGCTTTTCAATATCCCCTTCAATGGACATCAATCCCTCTTTGCGTACTTTCGTCAAAACGTCAAAAAGCATTGTCATTAATTCCATATAAAGAGCTTTCGAATACTTAGAACCTTTAAGTACTCCTGGTAAAGCTTTTAGCGATGCTTTAAGAGTTTTTGCGTTATTCCCAACCATAGACGCGCCAACAGCGGCACCACCAATCATTAACAACTCAAGTGGTTGAAATAAAACAGCCAGATGTCCGCCCGACATAACGAACCCACCAAAAACAGACCCCATCACAACGATATAGCCAACGATGACTAACACGAGCAAAACTCCTCAAAAAAACCTAATATTAAGAACGCAAATAACTCAAAACCATCAAAATTTAAAGCGTAAAAACGCAAAACTCTAAAATGACTTGATCTCAAATATTGCTCGCAGAAACTGTTTTTCAATTCTATTATATGCGCCATAAGTAAAGAATGGGCTCGTTTACGTTTAATTTGACACACAAATCAGGAATTACGTTGGGAATGACAAATTCGTAACTAAGCAATATTGACCCCTCGCGCATTTCATTTTTGGCTTTTATCCAAAGGTCCGACATGACTACGGGTGATAAATATGCAAAAATCATGTCGTATTCTTCAAAACTAATATTTTCATAATTCCCAAAAATAAATTTAACGTTGTTTTTATAAATTTTAACTCTAAGGACGCTAAAAAACCAAGGTATAGGAGCAATTTCAATGCCCCAAAAATAACTGTTTTTTCTAACTTTGGATAACTCTATCAAAAGTCCTCCCAGGCCACTTCCAATATCAATAAACTTTATTGACTTATCACTCGGAAAAAAATTTGAAATAATAGGAACCAATGATGAATTGGAGGGATAGTAAGGAACTTGAGTGCGGAAGACAGTCCAAAAAAGAAGTAAAAAAAAACAAAATGCAATTAAATAGTAAAGGGATGGTATTTCCGAAAGTGCGAATAAAACTATAAAAAAAGGAAATAAAAATTGAATTACCCACCACCACCAATCCATATTGAGTAAAAAAGAAAAAAAGGCCGCGATTGCAGCCTGAGAAAATATAAAAAAACAAATTACTAAAAAATGTGGAAATGAAAATTTGGCGAAAAAGAATACTAATAAACACAATACGAAGGAAGCTAATTGTACGAATAAAGCCTGCAGAGACGGCAGCATCATTAAATAGACTAAAAACCTCTCAACGTTTTTATAGCTCTTATTTGATTTTATATTCAACAATACCCCCAATCTAATTTTTTATGCAACCAGAGCTAATGACAACTCCATTTCTCTATGTTTTTTCGTTTTACCAGCTCGCGAAGGAACGTGACACAGTCCACATGCGAATTGATCGTGCAAATCCAGCTGATGAGCGACGAATTGCCCACCACATTTTGTACATTTAACGAAAGTTAACATTTTTCCGTCGAAAAATCTAACTAATGTCCAAGCTCTAGTTAAAGATAACACGGGCTCCTCATTTGCAGGCACTGGAACTTGTTCCAAATAAAGTCTATACGCTTTTACAATTGTTTCTATCCCAGTTACGCCAGCATGTTTTTGTAAATATTTGTAAATATTCATGAACAGTGATGAATGGATATTGGGTTGCCAAGTCACGAACCAATCGGTAGAAAATGGTAGCATGCCTTTTGGAGGGGATACACCTTTAAGCTCTTTATATATCTTAAGCAAACGCTCTCGAGAAAGAGAGGTTTCCGATTCAAGAAGCTGCAAACGAGCACCTAGATTGACAAGATCAATTGCCAATTGAATTTCATGCGCTTCACTTACTACGCTTTTAGTTGCCATTTTAATTACCCACAAGTATCAAGACAAAAAATTAAGTTATCTCTTCAACGGTTTGACCCGCCATCAAAATAGCGGCATGGGAATGTGCGAGCGCACGCTCTTTATTATAGTTTGTGAGCATACATAAAATTGAACTATCCTCAAAACGGAATCGGGCGAGCATCATATTGGATCCCGCAAGTTTTAGAATTTGAGAATTATTAAGACCCTCAATTAAATCAGCAATTTCCTTGCCAATACCTAAACGAAATATTGCGGTCGCTTTGTCAGCACGAATCATTTGCTGTGCAAGCATAAGGTAACTTAAATTTGCATCACGAATCTCAGCCATCATATCGCTCGGTGTCATTATCTAACCCTCCATTCTATTTAACCTGACTAAGTTTCATTGCCAGTGAGATACATTGTGGGGGTAGCGAAAATGCCGGTGTATAGGCAAAAATCGGGATTTATGGCGAAAAAACACGAAAAAGTTCATAGGAATTATTCCTACAAACTTACAATTGACATTCGCAAAATTAATTAACGAAATTTAGTTTTTACAATCAATTACAAAATGAAAAATATCATTTAAAAATCAAGAACTTACAAAATACTTTAAATCTTATAATTTATTAACGACAAAAAATAACAAAACTTTAGGGAGCTGCAACAATAAAAATGAAAATATATCGATGTTCAATTATCGTCAACATATACAAAAACTTTAGCCGAATAATAGAAAAATAAAAAAATAGTTATTAATGACGGAATTTTCTTATATGAAAATTTACCGTTGGCCGTCTTAATGTAATCGTTGCAGAATAAAAAATCGAGCAAGCTGCTTAAACTATTGCCCAGATTAGTAGATCCACTAAAGGTATGCTGCTGCAAATAATCGATGAAAAATACACTAGCACTCTTTTTACGGCACACGGCTCATGAAACACTACCCGCGTGGCTGCGGACATATGGTCGACCGCAAACTGGCGCAAAGGTAAATGCAAAAGCTTGGCTTGGCAGGAATGGCACCGGGTCCCAACACCAACAAAGCGTATTCGCAGCATAAGGTCTATCCATGCCTGCTGAGGGATGTCGATGTGATGCGGCCAAATCATATCTGGAGATTCGGCATCATCTATATACGTCTGCCAAGCAGCTTTGTCTAACGGTTCCCCATTATCGCCCCGCACAGCCGCGAAATGCTTCCATGGAGACTATCGAACATAATGGGTGATGGCTTCCGCGTTGACAGTCTGGAAAAGGCGATTCAAGGTCACGGAGGATCGTAGATATTCAACACCGACCAAGGTACCCAAGTTACCAGCGACATTTTCAACGGTGTATTGCTCAAGAAAGGCATCAAAATCAGCACCGATGGACTTGGCTGCGCAAAGGATAATATTTTTGCCGAGAGGCTTTGGTGCAGCTTGAAATACGATGAAATTCATTTGAAAAAGCATGGAAACATGCAAGATTTACTGATGGGATTAATACACTATTTTATGTTTGACAACAATGCGTATAAGCATCAATCGCTGGGTTACCAAACGCCCGAATTGGTGTATCGATCAGGTGTCAGCGGTGGAGCGAAGCTCGTGGAAAATTTGGGGGCGCGATGAAAGAATCAACAGCAGCGGCAACGTCAAAGACAGAATCAAAGCAACATCAGAAGAGCGCCATGCCGCAGTAGCAGAAAAGGAACTATTTTAATATTTGTCGAGGCGGACGGATCCAGTTTAATTACATTGGTTGTTGAAAAGGCTACTCGTTCAAAGCAAAGGTGAACAAGCGTTTTGAGATTGCCTCAATAATGTTGAATTCGGCTCTCGTTCATCTATTCACCAAACGATGTCTCTATTTGCTTCTTTATTTAGTCCTAATAACAATGAATCGTGAGAATCCAATTCGGATGTAGTTGCCTTATGAACAAAAATTTTATAAGCTGTCAAATCGAACACGACCTCTTGTTTCACTTCAATAATTTTTAGTTCTTTTTCTTCTATAGAAAAGCTATTTTGCCCTCGCGACATCGCTAAAAAAACATCTGCCAATAACTCTGCATCCAGCAAGGCACCGTGCAGTTTTCTGTGTGAATTAGAAACATCGTATCTATCACAAAGAGCATCAAGGGAGTTTCGTTTTCCAGGGTGCATCTCTTTTGCTTGCACAAGCGTATCGGTAACAGTAGCAACGTATTCACCGAATGCTGAATAATTAAGACGAGAAAACTCTGCGTTTAGAAAGCCAACGTCAAAAGGTGCATTATGAATTACTATCTCAGCCCCTCCAATATAGCCAATAAATTCATTAATAATTTCTTCAAATTTTGGTTTATCACACAAAAATTCTGTTGTTAACCCATGTACTGCTAGAGCGCCGTCCTCAGAGTCCCGGCCAGGATTAAAATAACAATGGAAATTATTTCCAGTCAACTTCCTATCTATGAGTTCAACACATCCAATTTCAATAATTCGATTTCCTAGTTTAGGGTTTAGTCCTGTGGTTTCTGTGTCGAGAATAATTTGTCGTTTCATTATTTTTATGAATAGTTGGTTTTCTAGATTGTGTTCAATGAGTCTTTGATTCCGCTTGCCATCTAAAATTTATTAACGTCTTCGCTTCGCCATGTTGGCAAAATGATGCCTCAGTACCGACTAACGACGCATGTAAAAGAGCCTCATTAACACATAGAAGTGGAAGATGTTGCCTTTGCCAAAATGGAATGTTCAGAGATTGAAAGTGACTTTTAAGATCACGTGTGGGTCGATTTAAAGCTACCTTTAGCCGCTCACCGCCACTGCGTATTTTTAGAATTAATTTTTGTTGCTGTAACCAATTTGCGTCAACGCCATAATTTGAAATGTCAAAGTACAAACTTCCACAAAATTGAGGGAAGTGCAAAAATAATTCCCCGCTCCACATAAATTCTATTGGTACGACTGGTTTTAAATTACTCGGCTGAGCTGAGACAACGATCTTATTCTTATAACGATGGATTTCTAAGCCGTCATGACAAATCGTGATTTTTGCGTCATCACGCGCCTCAAAAATCTGACTTCGTATTTCTGCGAGCCTGGCAGTTGATGGCATCCGCACACTTAACGTTGACAGCCAGAATCTCAAAAGATTTTCAACCCGCTCATGGCTAAGTTGACGCAAAGGTAAGACATCCAAACCATCTTTAGATAAAAAATTTTCCAGATCTAATTGGGCAAGTTCCTGAAGTAGTCGCTGGGCAGTTTGAGCATGCATTGCGCTTCTGGCGAGACGATCTGAATAACCTTGAGATATTTTAGCCAACATCGGCATGACTTTGATTCGTAATGCATTTCTTACAAATCGTGAGTCAAAATTCGACTCATCGGTCACATAATCAATGTTATATTTTGTTGCATAATTGATTAAACTCTGTTTTCGTCTAGTCAATAGTGGTCTAGCCAACAATACGCTGCTATTCCTAAGTAGCACTGGCGCATGATTAAATAAATCCATTCCCGAAAGACCCGCCACACCAGAACCGCGAAGAAGCTGTAGCAGAACCGTTTCAGCTTGATCATCTTGATGATGCGCTGTTAGTATCAACGGCAACTGATGCTCAAGGCAAAATGCACCTAAAGCACCGTAACGCTCTGCGCGAGCCGCAGCTTCTATGCCAAGCTTGTTGTCGTTGCTGATTGCCACTTTAATTGCAGTAAAAGTAATATCGGCTTGCTTGCAAACAGACTGACAATGTGTCAGCCAATTATCCGCATCTATGCTTAACCCGTGATGAACATGTAATGCAAACACCGGTATTTCTCTCTCTCGAGCAAAATCCACGGTAAGACTCAGTAAAACAGATGAGTCCAACCCACCACTGTAAGCGACGGCAATCCCTTTGTGAATGGTTGAATGAACTAGATCTGCAATAATTGCAGAAAGCGTAGTTGAAAAATGTTTTTTTAGTCCGTCATCAATTGAAATCAATGAAATCACTCCGCTAATCGTGTTTCCTTGAATTTGCCATAGCTCATCAATTTTTCATGCCTAGCAGCGAGAAGGTCTTTAGTTTTAACCCCCTGAAATTGACGTAAAGTGTCAGCCAACGCTCGCTTGACCAGTGCACACATTTGCTTTGGGTCGCGATGGGCGCCACCTAACGGTTCATTAATAATTTTGTCGATGAGTCCCATCGCTTTTAAACGGTTTGCGGTTAAGCCTAGTGCTTCAGCGGCGTCAGATGCTCGATCAGAGGTTTTCCATAATATTGAAGCACATCCCTCTGGGGAAATAACTGAATACGTCGCATATTGAAGCATAAGAACAGCATCACCAACTGCCAAGGCAAGAGCACCGCCAGATCCACCTTCTCCAATAATTGTTGCAATTAAAGGCACCTTCAGTTCAGCCATTACATATAAATTATGTCCAATAGCTTCTGACTGGCCACGCTCTTCGGCGTCAATCCCAGGCCAAGCACCAGTCGTATCAATAAAAGTAAAAACAGGAATTTCAAATTTTTCCGCTAACTTCATTAATCGCATCGCCTTACGGTATCCCTCTGGCTTTGGCATACCAAAATTGCGTAATGCACGTTCTTTAGTATCTCGTCCTTTCTGGTGGCCAATTACCATACAAGCCTGGCCATTGAAACGTGCTAATCCACCAACAATTGCTAAATCGTCAGCAAAACTACGATCACCATGTAATTCATGAAAATCAGTAAAAATTTGATTCACGTAATCCAATGTATACGGACGTTGAGGGTGACGTGATATCTGAGAAACCTGCCAAGGAGTTAATTTTGCATAAATATCCTTAGTAAGTATTTGACTTTTTTTAGATAATCGATCGATTTCTTCCGAAATATCTACAGCAGAATCATCTTGAACAAAACGTAACTCTTCAATTTTTGTTTCAAGTTCAGCAATGGATTGTTCAAATCCTAGGAATGTTGTCTTACTCATCGTGCCTCCTTTAATTAATACAACACGAGTTAAAAAAATGGCTTAAAAGAATCAAACTACAGCAAAATTGGATCTAGACTACGCCACAGATACCAAGTTGCAACAGTGCGCCAAGGATCCCAATTTGCAGCAACCTCTCTCAAATCGCTACGAGAAACAGGTTCGCCAGAAAAATAATTTATGCTGATTCCTCTCAAAAGTCCCGGATCGTCCAACGGCAATATATTTGGACGTAACAGATTGAAAATCAAAAACATCTCCGCCGTCCAACGGCCGATTCCTCGAATTTGTATCAATTCTGAAATAACATCTTCATCAGACATTACCGCCCAATTATCTACGTGAACCCTTTTTTCTTTGAAATGATCAGCAAGATCGAGAATATACTCTGTTTTTCGCTTTGAAAGTCCGCAAGATAAGAGTTTCTCGGCGCCAATTTTGAGCACTTGTGTTGGAGTCGAGCTTGGGCAAATTTCGAGAAATCGTTGCCACAGAAGGTTTGCCGAGTTTCCAGAAATTTGCTGTGCAACGATCGATCTAGTTAAAGTTGTAAAAGAATCATCACGACCAATTAAATATAAGTCGCCAAATTGAGGAATAAGCTTCCGCATGATTCTATCTCGCTTCATTAATTCATTTTTTGCATTTTCCCAATAAGCAGGAACCTGCGGAATCAGCGCCAAATTTTTCAATGCTCTATCCATTCTAAGTTGCATGTGTGTCATTCGCTTGTGGCTGGTGTGCTATCTCGAGAGTCACTTTCTCGGATTGAATTTACAAGCATTCCAAATCAATATTTACGCAAAATGCTATGCCAAGTATGTGTTTAATGATTTTTCTATAAAATCAAAATTGCAAAGCAAATAAGTTAATCAAATACCAATAATTTTTGAACAAAGTGGATTTTACCTTATGGCAATCGATCTTCAACAAATAAGAATATAAAACCGTCGACTTTTATTAAAAAAAAATGATATCTCTGGCGGACAATGTTATCGATAACACGGAAAAAACAATAAAGCCCTCAAAAAATATAACTCATTCAACATAAGTTCAAATGCAAAATAATTTTGATTCAATCTGTCGTAAAAAATTAATGTGTTTTCAACTTTGTGTGCCGACAAAAAATTTCCAAGTGATCGCAGAAATTAAACTTTTCAAATGCCCCGTATTTTCTTTTCGCTACAAAATACGCATAAAAGCCAACCCACCATTTTTCTCACATATTTGTTAAGATGTCGCCTTATTTTCAGTATAACATTGCCCTTTGACGTTATCAGTTACCAAATGAAACCGAGCCAACCTACTATGTATGCCTCATTAAAAAATGTCCTTGCAACATCCGGTTTATTTTTAATATCGTTTTCAGTATCTGCATTTGCAGATGAAGCAACGGACGTTGGAAAATTAATAAGAGTCGGTCAAACAACACAGGCAATGCAAAAAGTGGATGCCGCGTTAAACGTGCGCCCAAAAGATGCGCAAATGCGTTTTCTAAAAGGATTGATACTCACAGAACAACACAAACAAGCTGAAGCAATTACTGTTTTTTCAAAATTGACAGATGATTACCCAGAGTTACCAGAGCCATATAACAATTTAGCGGTTCTGTATGCATCTATTGGCCAGTACGACAAAGCACGAGCGGCGTTGGAAATGGCGATCAGAACCAATCCTACTTACGGAACTGCGCATGAAAATTTAGGTGATGTCTACGCTAAGCTCGCCAGTCAAGCCTATGACAAAGCATTGCAACTGGATACAGGGAATTCTGGAGCAAAATTAAAATTAACTATGGTTAAAAACCTAATAGGAAACACTACTGGGGGCACTGTTCCTAGGGTGATATTGCCTGCGGGAACAGCACAAACAAACGTTACTAATGTTGATCTTACAAAACCAGTACTCGCTGCCGCTAAAAAACCTGATGTAGAACTTCCTAAAACGGACATCAAGACAGTTAGCAAGCCCATAATCGCAAGCAATACAGACAATGATGATGTACTAAACGCAATAGAATCCTGGGCGAAAGCTTGGAGCAACAAAGATACTGCAAGTTATCTTGCACATTACGCCAAGAATTTTGAGACTCCAAAGGGAGAATCTCGAAAGTTCTGGTCAGAAGAACGACGTGCTCGCATTGAAGGTAAGGGACGCATCAACGTTAAGATAGAAACTCCGAAAGTAACGTCTGATGGGCGCGTTGCGACAATCAAGTTTAGACAAATTTATAGTTCTGACAGATTGACTGCAAATAGCAGAAAAACTCTTGAAATGATTAAACAAGATGGCAAATGGTTGATCAAACAGGAGCGCGCGGGTAGCTGATGTTTTGTACAAGATTACACCTTTTTCCAGTGACAACATTCAAAAGAAAATCGCAACTCTGGCGCAGTTTCTTATTTGTGATGGCTGGAATGATGGCATTCACACTGCCATCATTTGCCCGAGATCCACTCATAAAATTTAATTCATCAGATGCTGCTCGGAAATTGCCAAATCCAGATGCATTGTTAATTGAAGTTTACAAAAATTTATCTAATAACAATTTACAAAATGCACAACTTAAAATTGATGAGCTAACTGAGGCATACCCTCATTTTCAATTGGGCCATCTTATACGCGGTGACTTGCTTTTGATGCATACGCAAGCGGTTAGCAGTTTCGGTGCAGTGCAGGGAGTATCCAATGAAAAATTAAAAGATTTTCGTGAAGAGGCCAGTGCCAGACTAAAATCTATACGCGAAAAACCTGATCCAGATCTGATACCGCGCAGTATTTTGCAACTTCGTGACGATCAAAAACAAATTTTACTGGTAGATGCCAAGCGATCTCGTTTATACGTTTACGAAAATACCGGACAGGCGCCTCGACTCCTAACAGATTACTACATAAGCCAAGGTAAATCAGGTATCAACAAGCTTAAAGAGGGCGATCAGAGAACGCCAGTTGGCATTTACTATATTACGAGTCGCCTTGCCGGAACTAAATTGCCAGATTTTTATGGTCCTGGTGCATTGCCTATCAATTATCCAAATGAATGGGACAAAATCAATGGACGTAGTGGATCAGGAATTTGGTTGCACGGCGTATCATCAGAGACGTTCAGCAGACCACCGCTAGCCTCGGATGGATGTGTTGTCCTGGCAAACCAGGATTTTTTGAGTATTTCAGCAATGATTGATATCGGAAAAACACCGATAATTATTAGTGAACAAGTAGAGTTTGTCGACAAAATAAAATGGAATTCAGATAAAAAAAATGCAAGTAAATTATTAGAAGATTGGCGAACAGATTTAGAAAGTATGAACGCAAATCGCTTGTTAGCGAACTACTCACGGAATTTTAAAACATTACAGGGCGATAATGTGAATATGTGGCTGTTGAAGCAACATCAAACATTGGATAGTTTGCACGAAATCTCTATTAAATTACGTGACATTACACAATTTCGATATCCGGGAAAAGACGAACTAATTGTAAGTACTTTTACCCAAGACACGATTTCAGGAAAAAGCAAAACAAGTACCAGAAAGCGTCAATATTGGCTTAAAGAAGCGTCAAAGTGGCGCATTATTTATGAGGCTCAAGTTTAAAAATTCAGGTTTTTTAGGGAAAACGAATATGTTATTTATCAATCGTCATACTTTATCGGCTTTAATCACTGGGGCATTTCTTCTGCTTCACTCTTTATCGGCATCCAGTGAGGAAATTCTAAAAATAGCCATAAAAACTTCGATGGGTGAAATGATTGTTGAGCTTTATCCTGAAAAAGCACCAAAAACAGTCGAAAATTTCGTTCGCTACGTCAAGGCAGGTCATTATAACAACACTATATTCCACCGAGTAATTGATAATTTTATGATTCAAGGTGGCGGTTACGACAAAAAATTAAAAGAAAAACCAACACAAAAGCCAGTAATGCTTGAAGCAAATTACGCTTTAGAGCATGGATTAAAAAATGATATTGCGACAATTGCGATGGCGCGTACTAATGAACCCAATTCGGCGACTGCACAATTTTTCATTAACGTAAATGATAACGATTTTTTGAATCATCAAGTTTTGCCAGAAGGCAACCCAGTGCAGTACTTGCGACGCGGTGAAATGATCACAGCTCCACGTGCCCAGGCCCTGCTTGCAACTGCGGGCTACACTCCTTTTGGAAAAATCGTTAGCGGCATGGACGTTGTTGAAAAAATAAAATCTGTTCAAACTGGCAACCAAGGCATGATGCAAAATGTTCCAGTTGAAGCTGTCATCATTGAATCAATTAAACTACTCAAATAAGCTACCTAGCTCACAATATTTTATAAACGCTCGTCGTTTATTTTATCCAAGGATTATCATGGCCGTTATCTTGACCACCAGCATGGGCAAAATTAAAATTGAATTACACAAAGAAAAGGCGCCAAGAACCGTTGCCAACTTCCTTTCTTATGTCCAATCTGGTCACTATGATGGAACTATCTTCCATCGGGTGATTGATGGGTTTATGGTACAAGGTGGTGGCTTTGAACCTGGTATGAAACAAAAGCAAAGCAATCCCCCAATCGAGAACGAAGCGAAAAATGGTTTAAAAAATTCTACCTATTCACTGGCGATGGCTCGCACTGGAGATCCGCATTCGGCGTCAGCACAGTTTTTCATTAATACCTCTAACAATAGCTTTCTAGATTATCCCGGACAAGATGGCTGGGGTTATTGTGTATTCGGCACGGTCATTGAAGGAACTGAAATTGTAGACTTGATTAAAGGCGTCAAAACAACGCGTACTGGCATGTTCCAAGATGTTCCAGTTGAGAATGTTGTCATTGAAAAAGCGGAGGTCGTTTAAATTATATTGAATAGCGATCACTCATGAGTCAACAACAAAATAAGGCAAAAAAGTCATCGAAATTGATGGCGCTTTTTGCATCAGATATACATCTTCGGCCTTCACTACCCAAAACGACCTCTCGGTTTTTTGATTTTCTAAAACAGTACGCAACTCATGCGGAACAACTGTATTTGTTGGGCGATTTGTTTGAATATTGGGCTGGAGACGATGATATTTTTGAGCCTTACCATACTGAAGTTATTAAGGCATTACGCGCGGTTAGCGACGTTGGCACAAAAATTTTTTGGATAGCGGGGAACCGCGATTTTCTTATTGGCGAACGATTTGCTCGTATGACTGGCATTAGCATGCTAGACGATCCAAGTACCATTGAAATAGCGAACCGCAAAATAATTATTGCTCACGGAGATGCTCAATGTACGGACGACCTGCCATACATGGAATTTCGATCCATGGTCAGGCAAGAGCAATGGCAAAAGGATTTTTTATCACTTCCGCTTTCTCAGCGAAAAATGATTATTGAAGGTTTAAGAATTAATAGTCAGATGGAACAAAAAGATAAAACTGCGGAGATCATGGATGTCAATCCAGATGCGATCAAAGATCTTTTTCTTAAATACGACGCTAAAATTATCATCCACGGACACACGCATAGGCCTGCATTACATTACCATCAGGAGGGAGATCGTTACGTTTTACCTGATTGGGAATGCGACCGAGAGAAGGAAGAAGAGCGTGGTGGATGGCTGGAAATTTATGCCGACGGTGAAATTTTATTCCATCATCTAAACGGCAATTACAGTCAAAAATTTGATTAGAGATTACTGATACTCCCCCGTGTATTTTTCTTATACGCAATACTATCGAGCGGATACAGACATATTTAACAAAAAATTGTGGGAGTATATGCTTTACTAATCTACAAACAACTTAATCTACCAAGCTATTAATCTGCGCTGAATTAAGTTTATTTGCATCCGCCTGTTTCTCACAAACGATGCCGGCCCCAGAAAGTGCGACAGTTAATTTTTCAATTTGCTCTTGCTGAGATACCGCATGGTCAATCAATTTACGCAATACTTTAGACACTGGATCATCACCATTTGCAGTCACACCATACGCGCTAAAAAGTTGTGTTGAATCGGTCTCCACGCGCTGCGCCATCTCTTTTTTTATCACATGCGCGGGATTTCCAACCGCTGTTGCACCAGCTGGAACAGACTTCACTACGACAGAGTTAGAACCGATTTTTGCACCAGCCCCTATCGTGAAAGAACCAAGTACTTTTGCTCCCGCTCCAACGATAACGCCCGATTCAAGCGTTGGATGACGCTTGGTTCCTTCTGATAAGGACGTACCACCCAAAGTGACACCTTGATAAATCGTACAATCATCGCCGACATCCGCCGTTTCTCCAATAACAACACCAAATCCGTGATCAATGAAAACTCGACGTCCGATAGTTGCACCAGGATGAATTTCTATTCCAGTAAGTATGCGAGCTAGGTAGGAAATAAACCGCCCCAACCACTTTAAACCGCGTATCCAGCACCACTTAGCCCAACGATGCATGAGAATAGCTTGGAATCCGGGGTAGCAAGTAATGACCTCCCATGCATTTCGAGCGGCAGGATCTCGTTGAATAATGCTGGAAATATCTTCGCGTAAATGCTTAAACATGAAAGGAACCGAAGAAATAGCAAAAGGACAGGCATCTTAGCGCGAATACAAAAAACTTGCTCCAATAGGAGCAAGTTCCACCAAGATGCCGAAGAGAATGTTATCCGAGAGCCAAGCGCTGTCTGCGTGCTTCATAAAGACAAACGCCAGAAGCCACTGATACGTTAAGACTTTCGACGGATCCAAACATCGGTATCTGAACCAGCACATCGCAGGTTTCCTTAGTTAACCTGCGCATTCCCTCACCTTCAGAGCCCATGATAATTGCGACACCGCAGCTAAGATCAACGCCATAAATATTTTTTTCAACATCATCTGTCGTACCGACCAACATGATGTCGCGATCCTTCAGCTCCCTTAGAGTGCGGGCCAGATTAGTTACTGTGATGTAGGGAACGGTTTCAGCTGCACCACTGGCTACTTTTGCTGCAGTAGCATTCAATCCAACCGCCCTATCCTTAGGCGCAATTACAGCATGCGCACCAACACCATCTGCTACGCGAAGACAGGCACCTAAATTATGTGGATCCGTAATGCCATCAAGCACCAGCAATAATGGCGGGCCTTCTATTGCATCGAGTAACTCATCAAGATTGCGCGCTAACGACAACTCTCCCGCTTTTGCTACAACGCCTTGATGGCGACGTGTCCCAACGATATTTGATAAGCGCTGATCATCCGTGGGTATAACACGAACACCAGCTGACTTCGCTGCCTGAATCAGATCCTGCATTCGCCGATCGGAGCGCCCACTATCCACATATATCTCCTCTACAGAGGACGCCTCATGGCGAAGACGTGAGATCACGGCATGAAAGCCGAATATCATTTTACTTTTCATTTTTACTTTTCAATTTACTCTTAACTATATTCCATTGATTACAAACGTAATTATTAACGCTTTTTCTTACCGGATCGGGGGGCTCTTGACGTTCGCTCAATTCTCAAGGTAGAACTTTCTGTTTTTGCAGAACGTGATTTAGCCGGTACAGAAACAACTTCGTCTTTTACTACTCTTTGCGAGGTTGACTTCGCAGCACCTTTGATCACCTTAGTCGGTAATTTTCTAACGACACCACTCTTTTCATTTGTTCTATTAACGCCGGCGGGATACTCACGATCGATCACTTGACCATCGCGTACTGATGGTGTTTGAACAATCGTCAAATCGATTTTTCTCGCATCAAGATCCACGCGACTGACTTGAACTCTTACCCGATTAGTCAATTGATATCGTTTGCCAGTTCGCTCGCCTCGCAACTCATGCCTAGCGTCATCAAACTGAAAATAATCAGAACCAAGCTCAGTGATATGCACTAAACCCTCAATATAAATATCGTCGAGTTGAACAAAAATACCAAATTGCGTCACTGCCGAAATCGTGCCAGTGAATTCTTCGCCCAGTTTATTTTTAATGAAGTAACATTTCAACCATGCTTCAACATCACGAGATGCCTCATCGGCGCGTCGTTCATTGGCAGAACAATGTATGCCTAAGGCATCCCAAATCGTCAGATCTTTTTCTAATTTCTTCTTACCTTCAGCCTTATCTATTATTTGCTGTTTGCGTGCAGCATTAGAGACTGTCGTATTTAACACACTGGTATCGATACCTTTTGGTTCGTATTTCTTTCCTTGCAAGATCGCCTTGATTGCACGATGAGTCAGGAGATCGGGATATCGACGAATTGGGCTTGTGAAGTGCGCATAAGCATCATAGGACAAGCCAAAATGCCCTATATTATCAGGGCTGTATACGGCTTGCTGCATAGAACGTAGCAGCATAGTTTGCAGTAATGGAGCATCGGGACGCCCCTTAATTTTATTCATTAATTCTGCATAATCGGATGCCGACGGTGTATTTCCTCCAGAGAGTTGCAAACCAACTTGTTTTAGGAAATTTCTCACCTGAGTTAATTTTTCCTTGGTTGGTCCGGCGTGTATCCGAAATACACCGGAATGCTTATATTGCGCCAATAAGTCTGCAGCACAAACATTGGCTGCCAACATACATTCTTCAATCAACTTATGCGCGTCATTGCGTGTTCGAGGTAGAATTTTTTCTATTTTTCCTGCTGCGTTACAGACAATGTAAGTTTCAGTAGTTTCAAAATCAATAGCACCTCGGACATGACGCGCTTTTAAAAGCGCATGAAAACACTCATGTAAATGTAACAAATGAGGAACTAAGGTAATTCGTTTGCTCGCTTCGGGCCCCTTAGTATTACCCAAAATCGCCGCCACTTCAGTGTAAGTAAAGCGTGCGGCTGAATGAATAACTGCAGGGTAAAATTGATAGGCAGTGACATCGCCCTGTTGCGTAATGACGAGATCGCATACCAGTGTTAATCGATCAACATCAGGATTCAACGAACACAGGCCATTTGACAATTTTTCCGGCAACATTGGAATAACACGGCGCGGGAAATACACTGAAGTACTGCGCAACAATGCATCAGCATCGAGCGCATCGTTTGGCTTTACATAATGACTGACATCGGCTATGGCAACTATAAGGCGATAACCATTGCTCCGACCAATTTTTACTGGCTCACAATAAACCGCATCATCAAAATCACGCGCGTCTTCTCCATCGATAGTTACCATCGGAATATCACGCAAATCTACGCGCTCATCTAAATCAGCATCACGAATTTCTGCTGGTAATTTGGCAGCAGCTTTTTTTGCAGACTCAGAAAATTCATGAGGAACGCCAAATTTTCGCACAGCTATTTCAATTTCCATACCAGGGTCATCTATGTCCCCTAATATCTCGACAATTTTCCCTACAGCTTGCGTGTATTTGGTTGGCTGCTCAGTTAGAACTACACTAACAACCTGACCAGACTTCGCCTTTCCAGGAGAGCCCGCCAACAAAATATCTTGGTTAAATCGATTATCTTCGGGAGCAATGATCCAGACGCCATTCTCATTTAATAAGCGCCCTATTATATGGGTATTGGCTCTCTCAAGAATTTCTACAATGCCCCCCTCTAACCGTCCGCGTCGGTCAGTACCCACGCCCCGTGCAGTAACACGATCGCCGTGCAGAACGCGTTGCATTTCGCGCTCTGGTAAATATAAATCTTCACTACCATCATCTGGGGTCAAGAAGCCATAGCCATCACGGTGACTACTAACACGTCCCGAAATAAAATTATCCTGATTGGCAAGCGTGTAAGTCCCCAATTTATCTTGTTTAAGTTGGCCATCACGCTCCATCGCAGCAATTCGTCGCACCATACCCTCAAGCTCCTCAGGTTTTACGCCTAGTCTGCCAGCAATAGTTTTCACTGTCTGTTTGACTTTGGAAGTACGTAGGATGCCGAGAATTTCCTCGCGGCTCGGAATGGGATAGGAATGATTATTCAAAAGTTCAGCATCTTTTCTATTGTAAATACTACCTGTCTAAATCTGTACATCAATTGCCCTTAGTTTACCGGAGCACAAGGAAAACACCTAACACTCCAACCACTTTTAATGACCTTGGAGTCGACTATATATTGACATTGCCCGCGAATACTTTATAATTTGCACCTTCGTTGCCCACGTGGCGGAATTGGTAGACGCGCATGGTTCAGGTCCATGTGCCTTCGGGTGTGGGGGTTCGAGTCCCTCCGTGGGCACCACACAATACAATGCCTCATTGATTCTTCAATGAGGCATTTTTGTTTCAATTGACCATTCACCGATAAAGCAAATGCTATTTTATTGGCAAAACACTAACCAACTAAGCAATGTATTCATCAAAAAAGTGGAAGTAAATAACTTCACTTCCACTTAAAATTATTGAGTAAACTCACCTTTTTTTAACCAGGCACTCAATTGATGAGGCCGAATACTGTCGTACTCCTCGAATGGCTGATGAATCCAAGGATTAGTAGCCAAAAAATCCAAATAGAAATCTGGCTGGATCGACGAACAAGCCTTACACCAAATTACCGCTGACTTCACTTCACTCACATCTGGAAAATTTTCCCGAAGATGACACAGTACTTTCTCAAGTGTCACACCAGAATCCACAAGATCATCCACCACTAGAACGCGCCCCTGCAGCGCACCTTTAGTCATCGAAATATACTTCCCTATATCTAATGCACCTTGGACGGTCCCAGAATCTTCACGATATGAACTTGTAGATAAAATTGCTAAGGGAACGTCAAAAATTCGCGAAAAGATGTCGCCGGGGCGAAGTCCGCCTCGTGCGAGACATAAAACTTGATCGAACTTCCATCCCGACTCATGTACTTTAAATGCAAGTTGCTCAATTGACCGATGATATTTTTCCCATGAAACCCAAAGGTCGTTTTCTGATGAAACTGGCGTGGTCATTTTTAAACTTCCTCTTCCCGATTACTTAAATGGATGGCGCAATACTATTGTCTCTTCCCGGTCTGGACCAGTAGAAACCATATCAATAGAAACACCAACTAATTCTTCAATACGTTTTATATAATTGCGAGCGTTCTGAGGCAGTGCATCCATCGTTTTAGAACCGACGGTTGTTTCGCTCCACCCTGGCATCTCTTCATATACTGGCACGCAACGAGCGGCGTCTTCCGCGCCGACAGGAAAAATCTCTACAAATTTACCATCGATAGTGTACCCAGTACATAATTTTAGTGACTCAAGGCCGTCAAGCACATCTAATTTAGTAAGGCACATACCAGACACTCCATTAATTTGGACTGATCGTTTTAAGAGTGCCGCATCAAACCAACCACAACGACGTGCACGGCCAGTAACCGTACCGAATTCGTGCCCAATACTTGACAAATGCTTACCAACACCATCCTCAGAAGATAGCTCAGAAGGAAACGGTCCAGATCCGACCCGCGTTGTATACGCCTTGGTAATACCTAAAATGTAGTGCAACATATTTGGACCAACACCAGAACCAGCAGCTGCATTCCCAGCAACACAGTTACTAGAGGTGACAAACGGATAGGTGCCATGATCAACATCTAGCAAACTACCTTGCGCTCCCTCAAAAAGGAGACTGGCACCGTTTTTATAAGCCGCATACAAAGCGCTTGAGACATCGGACACCATAGGCCGAATTCGCGGCACAAGCGCCAACGTGTCATCGAGTGTTTTTTGGAAATCAACAGCTGGAGCCTTTAAGTAATTAGTTAATACAAAATTATGATAATCCAGATTATCTTTCAACTTTTCCGCGAACCGTTCTGGATTAAGCAAATCAGCGACACGAATGGCACGACGAGCCACTTTATCCTCATACGCTGGACCAATTCCCTTACCCGTAGTTCCAATTTTTGCAACCCCTCGGGCCGCCTCTCTGGCCGCATCAAGTGCCGTGTGATAAGGTAGTATTACTGGACATGCCTCGGAAATTTTTAGGCGCGAGACGACTTCAACACCATTAGCTTGTAATTTATCAATTTCGCGCAACAGATCAGGAACTGAAAGCACCACGCCGTTACCAATATAACATGCAGTGCCAGCACGCATAATACCCGACGGGATCAATTGAAGAGCTGTTTTTTGACCGCCGATAACCAGAGTGTGTCCTGCATTGTGCCCCCCTTGAAAACGCACAACACCTTGAGCATGATCAGTTAGCCAGTCTACAATTTTCCCTTTACCCTCATCGCCCCACTGCGTTCCAATAACGACAACGTTTTTAGCCATTTTTTTTTGTAACATCACTCAACCTACGTTTTTAAGAATCCAATGTCCATCTTCAAAAATGACTGCCCGATTACAATCAAATTCGTCCTGTACGTTTTCGTGTCCAGGTAAGTTTTGAATAACAACCTCTCCAGCAACACGCAACTCACTAATTTTAATTCGCAAAGCTTGGTCTTGACTCCATGGAGCAAGAATTGCATTTTTTCGCTCAGCCGTTGGCATAAGTCTTGCTAATTCTCTAAGATCTAGCGAAAATCCGGTAGCCGGGCGTGCGCGACCAAATGCCTCTCCAACATGGTCGTAACGACCGCCGCGAGCAACTGCATTTGGCAAACCAGGCACAAACACGTTAAACATAACGCCACTGTGATAATGATATCCACGAAAATCAGCTAGGTCCACCGTGACGTTTGCATTTCCGGCCAACTTGACCAGATACGCCAGTTCGTCAAGCGCCGATTCTATACCACTCAAACTCGGCAACAAGTTTCGAGCGCGCTCGATCACTGAAACATCGCCATAAAGACTTGGCAAATCCAGTAACGCCTTGCGAACGTCCGAATTAAAGTCTTTAGTAAGCAACTCTAACGCTGGTAGATCTTTGGCCCCTAACAGGGTAAATAAATCAGCCTCATGTTGTTTCGCCTTTGGATCGAACTCCATTAATGCGCGCAAAACACCAACGTGACATAAATCTAAGCGCACGTGAGAAATATTTGCGATAGATAACGAAGACAGAACAAGCTCTTGAATTTCAGCATCCGCTTCCAACCCTGCATGTCCATATATCTCCGCGCCGATTTGCATAGGCTCACGAGTGGCATGCAACCCCAAAGGTCGAGTATGAAGCACGCTGCCAGCATAGCAAAGTCGCGTCACAGATAAACGATTTAACAAATGAGCATCAATTCGCGCAACTTGCGTTGTCATATCTGCCCGAATGCCCATTGTGCGGCCAGAAATTTGATCTACCAATTTGAAGGTTTGTAAATCCATATCTTGGCCGGCACCCGTTAATAGCGACTCAATAAATTCCAACAATGGAGGCATAATCAATTCATAGCCATATTGCCTAAAATTATCAAGCAACAAACGCCGCAACTCTTCAATTTTGCGAGCCTCGGATGGCAGAACATCAGCGATATTTTCGGGTAAAAGCCAATTCGGCATAAGATGATATTAAAAGGACTATTGAGAAAAATTTGAAAAAGCAAAGGTGCTGTTCAAAACAATATGAACATAAAAAAACTGCAACTCAGATGATTTGCAGTTTTTTTAAGCTTAAACCTACTTAAATACTACTTTGTTTTGCCAATTCCAGAATTGGGATTTCCAGGCGCCTTAAAGTATTTAAAGAACTCAGAATTTGGATCAATAATTAGCATATCACTTTTAGTTTTAAAACTTGATCGATAGGCTTCGAGGCTACGGTAAAACTTATAAAATTCTGGATTTTGTCCAAAAGCTTGCGAATAAATTTGCGATGCATCAGCATCACCTGAACCGCGATTTTCTTCTGCTTCACGATAAGCTTCAGCAAGTATTACTACGCGCTGCTTATCAGCGTCAGCCCGAATTTTTTCTGAATCAGCAAAGCCTGTAGAGCGCAGTTCATTAGCTACTCGGCTTCGTTCTGATTTCATTCGATCGTAAACAGAGTTATTAATCTGCTCAACATAGTCAACGCGTTTTAATCTAACATCGACAATTTCAACTCCGATTTGCTTTGCCTCTTCTGTTACTTTCTTTTGAATGGCTTGCATGACTTTGTCACGCTCTCCAGAAATGACATCACGTACGCTACGTTTGGTAATCTCATCATTCAATGCCGCTTTAACAATCTGCGACATACGATCACGGGCACGCCCCTCATCTCCATTGAAACTCACATAATATAATTTTGGCTCTGTTATATGCCACTTAACATAAGTATCAACCAGAATATTTTTCTTCTCTGCAGTAATAAACCTATCTGCTTCCGCTGAATCGATCGTTAAAATCCTCTTATCCAAAAATAAAACATTTTGAAATGGAGGTGGAAGCTTAAAGTGCAGCCCTGGCTCGCTAATGACTGACTTCACTTCACCCAATGCAAAAACGATTGCATGAGACTTCTGATCTACTACAAAAATGGTCGAAGATAAAATTAGTAAAGCAATCGTCAACGCGATCATTGCTGTGATGTATTTATTCATTATCTTACCTCTCGGTCACGAGAGTCTCGTGTGTCACGGGATCGACCATCTTTGCCGAATCTCATTTCAACAGTTGGAATCTGCTCCGAAGGCAAAGCGGCTGTGCTATTTTGTGGTTGAGCAGTAGGAATTTTCATATTTGAAGAATCTGTTTGAGAAATCAACTTATCCAAAGGTAAATAAATCATATTATTTCCGCTCTTCACGTCCATCATTAATTTTGTAGTATTTGAAAATATCTGCTGCATCGTTTCTATATACATGCGGTCTCGAGTGACTGCTGGTGCTTTTTGATACTCGACCAAAACTTGCTTGAAACGAGATGCATTCCCCTCTGCGTTTGCAACGACTCTTGACTTATAACCCTCAGCTTCTTGGAGTAAGCGAGATGCCTCTCCACGAGCCTTAGGAATGACGTCATTAGCGTATGCTTGGCCTTCATTTTTTTGGCGCTCTTTGTCCTGGCCTGCTTTTACGGCGTCATCAAATGCCGCTTGCACTTGCTCAGGAGGCTGAACACCTTGCATGGTCACATTAGTAACATGCACACCGGCATCATATTTCTTCAAAATTAATTGCATTAAGGCACTTACATCAAATGCTACCTTTTCGCGTCCCTCATACAAAACAAAGTCCATCTTGCTTTTACCTACAACTTCGCGGATCGCAGTTTCAGCAACTTGTCTAATCATTTCCTCTTGATCTCGATTGTTATATAGCCACTTCGCCGCATCATTCAATTTAAACTGCACCGCGAACTGAATATCAATAATATTTTCATCGTCGGTCAACATTAATGCCTCTTTAGGCTGTTTATTTTTAACATTAGAACGATAACCAACTTCTATTGTACGTACCTGAGAAACATTGACGATCTCATGTGCTTGTATTGGGTAAGGCCATCGCCAATTAAAACCCGGCTTTGCCAAATCATTACTGCCTCCATATTTGCCGAATGTGGTGACAACACCAGTTTGCCCTTCCTGTACAATAAAAAATCCGCTCGCCATCCAAATAAAAGCAACGATTACGATAACAATCCCAGCCCCCATTTTAGCACTGGTCGCATCAGGATTAAATCCACCTCCACTATCGCCGCTTCCTTTTGGACCAAAAAAGCGATTTAGACGCTGATTAAAGTCGCGCCAGAGCTGATCCAAATCCGGTGGCCCATCATTGGGCTTTTTCCCGTTTTCATTGTTATTCTTAGAACCTCGTCCCCATTGTGGGTCGTTCAATGAAAGAGTTAAACCCAATTTTTTTCGAAGTGAAGCAAGCATTCTTTTGCTATCCAGTTTAAAGGTAAGTAGGATTTAAATTAAGCTTAAACAAATCGCACATCATTGCGCTCTGTTGCTTGCGGAAGTTGATTAAATTTGGAGGCTTCAGTTCTTGCCCGCTCTGCAATTGCCTGTCGCAATAATTCAACACCAGCTCCAGTACGAGCACTTAAAAAAACACGTTGGATTTTATCACATTCATCCAAATCAACACTTGGCTGATGTGGTGCTAAGTCGATTTTGTTCCATACTAATAATTGAGGAATTTGATCTGCGCCAATCTCTTTTAAAACTTTATTAACTTCTTTTATCTGGTCCAAACGTACTGGACTACTTGCATCTACCACATGCAACAATAGATCAGCGTGAATGGTTTCTTCCAGTGTGGCCCGAAAAGCATCAACTAGTTGATGTGGTAATTCACGAATAAATCCAACCGTATCGGAAATCACAATATTTCCAACATCGCCCAAATACAATCTTCGTGAAGTTGTATCCAACGTCGCAAATAACTGATCGGCAGTATAAGCTCCCGCTTTAGTCAACGTATTAAACAGAGTTGATTTACCAGCGTTAGTATATCCAACCAACGAGACCGAAAATGTTTTACTTCGCCCTCGTGACCGACGCTGGGTTTCCCTTTGCTTATGCAGTTTTTCCATTTTAAATTTTAGCGCCTTGACGCGATCACCGAGAAGACGCCTGTCGGTTTCCAATTGAGTTTCCCCTGGGCCTCGCAAACCAATTCCGCCTTTTTGTCTTTCCAAGTGTGTCCATCCGCGAATCAGGCGCGTCGACAAATGCTGTAGTTGTGCAAGCTCAACTTGAATTTTCCCCTCATGGCTATGCGCACGCTGAGCAAAAATATCGAGTATTAGACTAGTTCTGTCAACGACGCGCACTTTTAGGTGTCGCTCAAGATTTCGCTGCTGCGCTGGCGAAAGGGCATGATTAAATATAGCGATATCGAGAGTAGCATCTGAAACCGCAAACGCTATTTCATCTGCCTTACCCGCACCAACGAAAAGTGCGGCATCAGGACTTGACCGTTTGCACACAATTGAAACAATTGGCAGTGCACCCGCAGACAGCGATAGCAACGACAATTCGTCGAGACTCGCGGCAAAATCATCTTTGCCGAAGTCTACACCTACTAATACGGCGCGCATAAAGAGAGAAAAATCTCAAACAAATATAAAATCAAGAACTTACTCAGCTTCTGATTCGGCATTAATACTTACTGCACGAGCTGGGACAACAGTAGAAATTGCGTGCTTATATACCATTTGGGTCACCGTATTGCGCAACAGTACAACATACTGGTCAAAGGACTCTATGTGCCCTTGTAATTTAATACCGTTGACCAAGTAAATAGACACTGGAATATGTTCCTTGCGCAGTGCGTTCAAAAACGGGTCTTGTAAAAGTTGCCCTTTATTACTCATAACAGCTCCATTGTATTGTTGTGATAAGGAGTTTGGGGCGCATTGAAAAAACTCAAGTGCCCAGTAAGATGACTACTTCGCGACTGTAATCGGTTTTTTTATTTTACCGCATGCTTCGTCTGACAGAGTTTCACAAGAATAAATTATTTTTCAGTTTTCGCAAACGGGTTTTTTCCAGATCTCATTTCTATACGTAAAGGTGTTCCTATGAGCGAGAATGTTTCACGAAAGTGTTTTTCCAAATATCGCTTATAAACATCCCCAATAGAATCGAGCGCATTTCCATGAATAACGATAATTGGAGGATTTTGGCCTCCTTGATGGGCATATCGCATTTTGGGGCGAATAGAACCTTTGCGTTTCGGCTGCTGATGCTCAACAGCTTCAATTAAAGCTCTAGTCAATTTTGGAGTAGATAAATTTACCATCGCAGCTGCGTATGCAGCATCAATAGATTTCATCATCGGATCAACGCCAGAAGATTTCAATGCCGATATAAAATGAAATTTTGCAAATGTTAAAAAATTCAATTTGCGCTCGATGTCAACTTTGATTTCATCTCGACGTTCACTCTGCAAGCCATCCCACTTATTAACCCCAACTACTAACGCGCGTCCAGATTCAAGTATAAAACCAGCGATATGTGCGTCTTGCTCTGAAATATCTTGCTGCGCGTCGAGTAATAGCAATACTACATTTGCCTCTGAAACAGATTGCAATGTTTTAACTACCGAAAACTTTTCAATGGCCTCAAAAACCTTACCTCGACGACGAATACCTGCAGTATCAATCAATGTGTAATGTTTTCCATCGCGCTCAAATGGAATTTCAATCGAATCTCTTGTTGTTCCTGGCATATCAAATGCAATTACCCGCTCTTCGCCAAGAAGAGTGTTAACCAAAGTCGACTTACCTACATTTGGACGTCCAACAATTGCGATTTTTACACCTCGAATGACATCAATTGGCTCTTCGTTTTCTGGTGGACGCTGTGCAAACGCGATATTCAGTGATTCTTCAACCAGATCAGCTACACCATCACCGTGTGCCGACGAAATCACGTAAGGATCGCCAAGACCTAACTCATAAAAATCTGCAGCGACCGAAGAGTATCTCATACCCTCGGCTTTATTCACGACCAACATTACTGAGCGACCAGACTTACGCAAAAAATCAGTTATCGTTTTATCATGCGGCGTCAACCCTTGGCGCCCATCGACCAGAAAAATAACTACGTCTGCCTCAGCAACTGCTTGCTTGGTTTGTTTAGCCATTTCATGCATGATGCCGTCTTTGGCTACCGGTTCAAAACCACCAGTATCAATTACCAAGAATGGGCGATCACCAACCCGTCCCTCCCCATAATGTCGATCCCGAGTGAGACCAGGAAGATCCGCAACTAGCGCGTCACGAGATCGAGTTAGCCGATTGAACAGCGTGGATTTGCCGACATTAGGTCGACCTATAAGTGCAATTACCGGCTTCATTTGTATTACTCGGTCGCAAATGCAACCACTGTCCCTGATTTAGTTTGGATAATTAAATTCGAACCAGCGACGAATGGCGCTGCAAGAATTTGACTACCATCGGTGCTCACTCGACCGATAAAAGATCCGTCTTCTCTAGATAGGAAATGAAGATACCCAAACGAATCACCAACTGCGACCGCACGTCCGAAGGACACGGGGGCCGATAAATGTCGGTTAATGAGTTTTTCGTTTCTCCAAATACTAGATCCTGTCAGCCGTGCAAATGCCGATATTGCCCCAGCGTTATCAACTGCAAAAACAAATCGTTCGTCGATATTAACGCCGACCTCGCTTGATAAATTCTTAGACCATCGTACAGCACCTGATGCCAAGTCAAAACAACTGACTCTTCCTTGATATGCAGCCGTACATACACTTTGATCAAAAACAGCCGGAGTTCCTGAAACATCCGCTATCCGCTCAAGTTCAGTTGCACCTTTAGGATCCGCGGCTGAGGCTTCCCAGCGCAAACTGCCGTTATTTAATGCCAAGCCGATTAATTTACCTCCAGGAAGCGCGACGATAGCCAGTTGGTCCGTCAATGCTATCCCTGAAACTATACGCAATGTCAATGCTGGTAAAGGACGATCTACTGCCCACTTGCGAACACCAGTCATCGCATCATATGCTGCGATACGATTGTCAACGCTGCGAACAACTATTAAACCGTAGCCAACTGCGGGAGCCGTCAATATTTCACTGGAGGCTTGCGCCTTCCAGCGCAATTTACCATCCAAATTGAAGGCCATCAAAATTCCTTTTGAACCTACCAATGCAATTGTGGCATTATCGGCACCTACCCCAGCAGTCAAAGATTTTCCAGTATTAACTCGCCAGAAATCTTTGCCAGTTGTTGCATCGATTTTCACGAGAGTTCCATCCGCGCCGGCAGCATAGATTGCGGATTCAACCTGCACTGGCGATAAAACAAAAGTGCCGCTAACTCCAACAGAACTAGACCAAACGGATTTAACTGATATGCTTGATTTAAACTCTTGTAACGCCGCAGGTACATTCTTGGTCTCTGCTTTTGCAAAAGGATTCATAGACGATAAAGCTGAACATCCAGTCAATGCTATCAATGATGCGATAGCAATTAACTTAGCTGAAAAACGCATGTCAAACTCCAATTTATTTACCGGCTGCATTAACAGCCACTTTATTTGAATCAACACCACCAACAGCATCGAATTTAATTTGAATCAATTTACGACCCGGATTTTTTTCCTTTACTTTCTCCATTGCAACTTGATAAGCAACACGTGCCTCGGCAATCTTATTTTGTGCGGCATAAATATCACCTTTTCTGTCGAACACGTTACCAGTAAATTCATCGGGAAATTTACCTGACAATAAAGATAATCCATCATCGTAGGCTTTTTCATCGAGAAAAATTCCAGCCAAACGTAATCTAGCAAGCGCATTAAATTCATCAGCGTTGCTATGCTCTATGATCCAACTCAATTGCAATTTAGCGGTTTTCAGATCATTCGAATCTAATGCACTTTTTGCAGCTGACAAAGCTGCCATCGGTGCGTAAGAAGTACGGGTAAATTTCTCCATTAAATCGCTTGCTGCACGCTGAACCCTAACGTTATCTTTTGCGGCAACTGACCTTTGCAACTCATCATAAAGCTGCGAGGCCTGAACTGATCGTCCATTTTGATAACTGCCCCAACCAGTCCATGCTGCGTAGGCAGACACAATAACAACTAATAACCATGTCACTAGATTTCCGTATTGCTTCCACCACGCTTTTATTGTATCTAACTGTTCTTGTTCTTCGAGATCGTATGCCATATTTATTAGTTTAATTTTAGTGGTGAATATGTATGTGGTTTGGATTGCCGCAATTGTTTTCTGTATCAGCTTCGCCGGTAATTTGATCAACGATGTAATCGACCGCAGATTCAAAAGGCAATGTAATTTGATTGTTATTCATATCTACAGCGCGCATTGATTTAATCGTGACGCTATTAACATTTGCTTCATCTTCTCCAATAATTATCGAAAAAGTAGCACCGCTAGCATCAGCCTTCTTCATCTGAGATTTAAAACTACCAACACCGCCTGCCGCTGCGCAATGTAACACAACATCTAGTCCCGCATCGCGCAAGCGCTCTCCGATTACGAAAGACTGCATTTGAGCTTGAATTCCCTGATGTACTAGATAAACGTCGCATTGGTTTGCGGCCCCTCCCTCACCTGCCGCCTTCATTAATTCCAACAAACGTTCAACACCTAAAGCAAAGCCACATGCTGGAGTCGCTCGGCCACCGAACATACCAAAAAGTGAGTCGTATCTGCCGCCACCACATACCGTGCCCTGAGAACCCAAATCATCAGTTACCCATTCGAATACAGTACGATTGTAATAGTCCATTCCGCGTACTAACCTGGTATTTATCGTAAATGGAATGCTGTTATGACGAAGTATTTTTTGAACACCTTCAAAATGCGATTTTGACTCTTCTCCAAGATAATCAAATAATTTTGGTGCGTCATTAACCATCGCTTGCATGTTCGGATTTTTCGTATCCAAAATCCGCAGCGGATTACTATAAAGGCGACGCTGAGCTTCGGCATCTAGCATATCTTTATGCTTTTCGAAATAAGCAATCAATTCGACACGATGTTGTTGACGCTCTTGAGCATCGCCAATGGAATTCAGCTCCAGTCGTATATTTTGCAAACCAAGATCATCCCAAAGACGTTGGCACATTGCAATTAACTCAGCATCTATATCAGGACCATTAAATCCTAAAGCTTCCGCACCAATCTGATGAAATTGTCTATAGCGACCACGTTGAGGTTTTTCGTGACGAAACATTGGTCCGCAATACCAAAGACGTTTTGGACCATCGTAAGTGAGATTATGCTCTAAGGCTGCGCGAACGATTCCCGCTGTATTTTCTGGGCGCAATGTTAGTTTGTCACCGTTCAAAGCGTCTTCAAAAGAATACATTTCTTTTTCTACGATGTCTGTCACCTCGCCTAATCCTCTGGCAAACAAGTGAGTAGACTCTACAATTGGCGTGCGAATACGTTGGTATCCATAACTTTTAAGTACCGACTCTACGGTATTTTCAAATAATTCCCACAAAGCAGCATCACAAGGAAGCACATCATTCATTCCCTTTATGCCGCTTATTTTTTCAATTTTCTTTTCTTCTGACATTCCTGATTACCTAACCATCCGATTTAAATTCACAACAATTATGGTATTGCTTGTGCGTAATGACTCTTCACATATTCCAAAACAATAGCTTGAAATTCTTTAGCAATATTATCACCACGCAATGTCATCGCTTTAGCGCCATCAATAAAGACTGGTGCGGCTGGCGACTCGCCAGTCCCTGGCAAACTAATGCCAATATTTGCATGCTTCGACTCACCAGGCCCATTAACTATACATCCCATTACTGCGACGTTCATACCTTCAACGCCTGGGTATTCCGTCTTCCAAATCAACATCTGTTCGCGTAAAAAAATTTGAATATCTTCAGCGAGTTCCTGAAAAACAGTCGATGTTGTACGTCCACACCCAGGACAAGCAATAACCATTGGTGTAAATTTGCGCAAGCCCATGGTCTGCAAAATTTCCTGACCTACAATCACCTCTTTACACCGATCACCACCCGGCTCCGGTGTCAAGGAAATTCTGATCGTGTCGCCGATACCTTCTTGCAAAAGAACGGATAGTGCTGCAGTAGATGCCACTATTCCCTTACTTCCCATACCAGCTTCAGTCAATCCAAGATGCAAAGGGTAATTACATCGACTTCCCAAATCCCTATATACAGCTATCAAATCTTGTACGCCAGACACCTTGCAAGACAATATAATTTTATCTCCAGAAAGACCAAGTTCTTCTGCACGCTGAGCACTCTCTATTGCAGACGTAATCAATGCCTCACACATCACAGATTTCGCATTCCACGGATTTACTCTCTGCGCATTCTCATCCATAATTCTTGCAAGCAACGATTGATCAAGGCTTCCCCAATTAACCCCAATACGAACTGGCTTATCATACTTACATGCCAACTCAATCATTTTCGCAAACTGGACATCACGTTTAGCACCTTTACCAACATTACCAGGATTGATACGATATTTTGAAAGTATTGTTGCGCAATCAGGATATTCAGCGAGTAGTGTATGGCCGTTGTAGTGAAAGTCACCAACAATCGGTACATTAACGCCCATTTTATCGAGTTGTTCGCGGATAGCTGGCACTGCGACTGCAGCTTCAGCATTATTCACAGTTATCCTTACCAATTCCGAGCCAGCTCTAGCCAGTTCCTTTATTTGGATTGCAGTCGAAAATACATCAGCCGTATCAGTATTCGTCATCGATTGCACAACAATCGGAGAACTTCCACCAACAATGACTTTGTGATCACCGTACTTGACTATTACACTGCGACTCACTCGCCGACCAAGTGGCCCAAAATTCACTTCAGATAAACAAGACTTCATACTTACTTCACATTCAAATTAACGACATTACTACCTTTATCGGCCATAATTTCCAAAGGCGCACCTCTCAAAACACCTTCAACTCCAGCTGCATTTCCTATTCTCACCTGTAATGCCTCTTTAACGCTAAAAGTTTCTTCTGTTCCAGCCCTCGCAAGATGCGAAGTCAAAATCACACCATTTTCTTTCTTGACTTGCAGCCAAGAATCTTGATGAAACTTGAGCCTCATTACTTCTTTATTGAACACAGGTATTGAAGGCGGTTGAACAACTTCAATTGGCAATGCATCAGAAATATTCTTCGCGTCTTTTTTATTGACGATATTTAAACCAGTAGCTGACGCAGCTTGAGTTTGCTCCTCCAAATTTTGATTAGCTTGCGGATTATTACCAGCTGTGACAGGTATCGAAACAACAGAATTTATAAGTTGCAAATCTTTTGTTTCCGATATTAAAACAGGCGCCGCCAGAATGATGGGAGGCGTAAAATTCGAGACTGGTGTCATCTCATGCGTCGTCACATTATTCCGACCGAAAAAACCTTTCACTAAATCTACAATATCTGTCTTTTGAGCAGCGAAAAATCCTGCCGCTAATATTGCAAGTAAAGCTGCACCGAATAAATATTTATAATTACTATCCTGGCGTCCCATCAACGACAACCTCGACTCCAAAAAAGGAGTCGACAAAGCAGGTTTTAACGTTGCTTGAAAATGTTCATCTTGAATATCTTTAGGCAGCAGTGCTATTAAAGGATCCGCATCTATTTTTAACAATTTGGCATATGTGCGCACAAAACCACGAACGATAACCATTTTAGGCAAAGCTTCAAACTGATCTGACTCTAACGCCACAATCTGCTTTAACGATAACTTCAGTTGATCTGCTACCTGCTGAACAGACCAATCTTTTTCGTGTCGTGCGCGCGAAAGCAGAGAACCGGCAGATTGCCCTATCGTAACTGGCGGCCTCAACTCTGCCTCAAGTCTTGACATTGGGGAAGTAAGCAGATTCATTCCCGCATCATTCATTGAAAGCACCTCTTTGGAACAGTCCATATTCTTTTGAGTTAGGGTGACGTCTTCGCAACTGAATACCCAAGCTGTTCAAAGCCAAATGATCCTCAAGTTTATTTTCTATTTTAATCGCTAGCCATAGGACATCTGCTGCCATCACTTCCGCTTTCACAACTCGATCAATGTAAAATTTTGCTTTTTCAAACTCACCTTTATCGTAATAAATTTTCGCTAGGTTTGCGTTAATAGAAGGATTCGAGGGTTGCGCGCGAAATCCGATCGAAAAATAGCGTTCTGCATTTACGGTATCTTTCAATCTCAAACTACACACTCCGGCATTGCCAAGTGCCTTCACTGGCGTCGGATACGTAGTGTCTTTTAGAACTTTCTCAAAATACCCAATTGATTCTTTTTCCCGACCGTTTTGGCACAAAAACCAACCATAATTATTTGCAATATCCGAATTATTTGGTGCTAACTTAAGCGCGTGTAAAAAATTATCCTCAGCGCGTTGAGTCTCATTTAAATCCATAAAAATCACCGCACGTAGACTATAAGCATCAACCAAATCAGGCGAGACCAATAGCGCTTGCCGAAGCTCTTCAAGGGCAACTTTACGCTGCCCTTGCTGGTAATAATCGACTGCAAGCTGCAGACGAATTGCTGCTCGCTTTTGCAATTCCGAACTTTCAGAAGATGGATTTATTTCGGATTGAATATTATCAAGTGTTCGGCTTGCGCATGCGGACATAAAAACTGCCAACAATATGCTAAATAAAATACGATAATTTACTTCGAAAACCTTCATTGGGCAATCTCCACAATTTTCCCAAAATTCTCGCCAAATTTCTTCTGATATTCGGCCATTTTCTTCATGCGCTCTTGAACTTTCGTCCGATCTTGCACTTCGCCGGCAAGTTGCCCGCACGCAGCATCAATATCATCGCCACGTGTTTTGCGAATTGTCGTTACTAGTCCTGAGTCGATCAAAATCTGTGCAAAAGCTTTAATTCTTGGATTTGGCGATCGGGTTAAGCCCGATTCCGGAAAAGGGTTAAATGGAATAAGATTAAATTTACATGAAACGTCACGCACTAATTGAATCAATTCCCTGGCATGCTGATCACTATCATTAACGCCGTCCAACATGCAATACTCAAAGGTAATAAAATCACGCGGAGCGTAATCCAAATAGCGCTTACACGACGCCATCAATTCTTGTAACGGGTGCTTCTTATTGAGCGGGATCAAACTATCCCGCAAAGCGTCATTAGATGCATGCAACGACACAGCCAATGCGACTGCGCATTCTTGCGATAACTTATCTATCATAGGAACTACACCGCTCGTAGACAAAGTCACACGACGGCGCGACAAGCCGTAAGCGTTATCATCGAGCATCAGTCGCAATGCGGTTACTGTAGGTTCAAAATTCAACAAGGGCTCACCCATGCCCATCATTACAACATTAGTAATTTGTCTTTCACCTTTTGGCCCAGGCTCAATACCTTTACTCTTGCGCAACTCGAACTCAGCTAACCATAGCTGTCCAATAATTTCACCGACAGTTAAATTTCGATTAAAACCCTGCTTACCGGTTGAACAAAAACGGCAATTTACTGCGCAACCAGCTTGCGTTGAGATGCAAAGAGTGCCCCGGTTTTCCTCGGGAATAAACACTGTCTCTATTACATTTCCTTTTCCCACATCAAGCAACCATTTGCGCGTACCGTCAGTGGATATATGATCACTGACGACTGCTGGCGCGGCGATGTAAGCACGGCCCGCCAATTTTTCTCGCAAGGATTTCGCAAGGTCAGTCATTTCATCAAAATTACTTGCACCAAATTGATGTATCCATCGTTGCAATTGTTTTGCACGAAACGGCTTCTCACCTAACCCGTCGCAATAAGCGGTTAGCTGCTCTGGGGCGAGATCTAATAGATTAATGAGTGCCGTCATGCATTTACTCCTTCATACCCCACCTAAACGTCATGGTAAAAATGGGGTTATATTTTAAAGCCAATAAATCAGCAATTAACGAGAATAAACGTTCATTGTCGGAAAAAAATAAGCAATTTCAACTTTAGCAGTTTCAGCAGCATCGGAACCATGCACGGCATTTGCATCGATGGAGTCAGCAAAATCTGCACGTATTGTGCCTGCCTCTGCCTTTTTCGGATCAGTTGCGCCCATCAAATCCCTATGCTTTAAAATTGCGTTCTCACCTTCGAGCGCCTGAACAATCACAGGACCAGAAATCATAAAATCAACTAAATCTTTAAAAAACGGACGAGCAGAATGTACAGCATAAAAACCTTCAGCTTCTGCACGAGACAAATGAACCATGCGTGCAGCGATAACTTTTAATCCAGCACCTTCAAAACGACTGTAAATCTGACCGATTACGTTTTTTGCCACTGCATCTGGCTTAATAATAGACAATGTGCGTTCAATAGCCATCTAAAAACTCCAATAAAATGAAAGGGTTAAGATAAAAAAACAATAATTCATCTAACCTTATATTTTATCATAAAACCTCAACACCAAGCAAAGTTGACAATAAACACAATTATTAAGCATTAATTTAACTATAGTCTTTCAATTTTAAGATCCTAGACTAATGCGCAGTAATATTTACATTAAACTATTTTTTAGTGAAAAAATCTTCACCTCTTCGTAAAAATACAATAGAACCTTTTATAGAAAACATTAACCGAAACTATTACAGCGGAGGTTGGCATTTGAAAAATATTTACACAAATTTAATTTTTATAGAAATATTTAGACAGCAATCGAGATTTATATAAATATATAAACTTCTAAGAAAATCAGCACTTCGCCTATTTTTTATTAATTTTTATTTAAATATTTAAATCAAATGGCTCTTCATGAAATCCCGTGGGATTTTTAATTAGGTTTTTGATTTTTTGTACGATTAGCATTGGTCGCATTGTGTCAATGGCGGGGCTTTATCCGGCGAAGCGAACCATTGACGCGCACTGTTAAAATAAACTGTTTCATGGTTGGATGCAACGGGTTATCGCATCCAACCATAAAGACCAACATGACCTACTGACAATGATGACGGCATCAATCCACGCGAAGACATAATGAAAGACACAACACTCTATGAGAAGCTGCTTGGGCTAAGTGCTCCGTGGTACGCCAAAGAAGTGCGTTTAGAGATGGACAAAAATCGCGTCACAGTCGTAGTCGCGTGCCAGGAGAAAACGGTGTGGGGTGATCCTACTGACAGCAGCAAGCGAGCGCACATACACGGTTGGACCAAACGTACATGGCGGCATTTGGACACCTGCCAGTTTGAAACCATTATTGAAGCTCAAGTGCCGCGTGTAAAGTACGCTAATGGCGAAACGGAAGAAGTAACAGTGCCTTGGGCGGAGCGCTATAGTCGCGTGACCATTCTCATGGAAGCCTTCGTCATTCAATTGTTACAGGCATGTTCCAGCATCAAACGCGTGAGCGAGTTGATGGAGCTTGACTGGAATACGATCAACACGATCATGACAAGAGCCGTTGAGCGAGGGTTGGCACAACGAGCGCAAGAGCCCATCAAGCATCTTGGCCTGGATGAAAAAAGTTTCGGCCGCGGACACGACTACATTAGCGTGTTAAGCGATGTCGATGGTTCTCGCATATTGGATGTGGTACCAGGTAGGAAATTGGCAGATGCCAACGCGCTATTGAAAACACTCAGCCCGGCACAATGCCAGCACGTAGAAGCGGTTGCGATGGACATGTGGCCTGCCTACATGAGTGCGGCACAAAGTCAATTACCACAAGCCGACATCGTGCATGACAAGTTCCATGTCGCCAAATACCTCAATGAAGCGGTCGATCATGTGCGTCGTAGTGAGCACAAAAAATTACTACAGCAAGGGATTTCAAGCTTGACTGGAACAAAGTACCAATGGTTGAGAAATATGGGCGATAAGCGCAGTAGCGAAGCGGTCGCCTTTCGTTCGCTGTATCAGGAAGTGAAACAAACGAGTCGCGCATGGTCACTCAAAGAAAGCTTTGCGCAGTTCTGGAATTATCGCTGCGTGAAAGCGGCGGAACGTTATTTTAAAG
>JACMRF010000068.1 GCA_014376575.1 Undibacterium sp. | reverse complement strand
TACGTAAAGCACCGTATTACAAATGCTTCGGCTGAAGGCTTTAACTCAGCTATCCAAATTATCAAGGCAAACGCACGTGGTTTCCGCTCATTCAAAAACTACCGCATGCGCATTCTGTTCTTCTGCGGAAAACTCAATTTGGCAAAATGCTAGGAAAAAATCCCACGGAATTACCCGAATAACCAATCAAATTAAATCAAACACCGCCATCGACTCAACATGCGAGGTATGCGGAAACATATTAACTATGCCAGCCAAAGATAATTTATAACCAGCCTCATTTACCAGCACGCCAGCATCTCTGGCAAGAGTAGACGGGTTGCAAGAAACGTAAACAATGCGTTTTGGTTTAAGGTGAGGAGCGATTTCCCCAAGATCAATCAACGCCTTACACATTGCCATCGCGCCGTCACGCGGAGGATCCACTAAGAAGCGATCAAATTTACCAAGCACTACAAAATCATTGGCAGTGACCTCAAATAAGTTACGTGTAATGAATGATACCTTCCCCTCTAAACCATTTTTTCTAGTATTTTCTGCAGCACGCTCAACCAAAGCTGAACTTCCTTCAATACCCACCACTTCATTGGCGAGAGTGGCGATCGGCAAAGTAAAATTACCGAGGCCGCAAAAAAGGTCGGCGATGCGCTCATCCTTTTGCACGTCCAACAATCTCAACGCACGCGTTACCAATACACGATTAATATGATGATTAACCTGAGTAAAATCTGTCGGCTTGAACGGTATTTTGATACCAAACTCGGGCAACAAATAGTGCAAATCCTCGCCTTTAGGATAATATACTTCTGCCGTTTCAGGCCCGTTAGTCTGCAACCACCACTGCACGCAATGTCTATCTGCAAATGCTTTCAGTTTATTCTCATCGTCTAGAGTTAAGGGCGACATGATACGTAGCACCATGGCAGTTTTTCCCTCGCCGATTGCTAACTCAATTTGCGGCACCTCGTCGACAATTGATAAAGACGCAATTAACTCACGCAGTGGCATTAACATTAAGGAAACATGTGGCGGTAGAATTTCACAGGTTTGCATATCAGCGACATAACGTGATTTTTTTTCATGAAAACCAACAAGAACAGTGCCTTTTTTATGCACGTTTCTAACCGAAATTCTTGCTCGATAACGGTATCCCCAAGTCGGCCCATAAATTGGGCGCATCATCATTTCTGGCTTTACTTTACCGATGTGTCCAAGGTTATCTTCGAGGACACGCTGCTTCATTGCAACTTGAGCGTTAGGCTCGAGATGTTGCATCGAACAACCACCGCAAACTCCAAAATATTCACATTTCGGGGTTACTCTCTGAGAAGATTCTTTTATTAGCGCTCCCATAGTGGCGACTTCCCATGTAGGCTTTTTCTTGTATGTATTGAATCCCACGACCTCCCCAGGCAGAGCACCCTCAACAAAAACAACCTTACCTTGCGTTCCATCTTCATTTTCGAGATGACCAACACCCCGCGCGTCCATGTCAAATGAACGAATTTTTATAGTATTCATGATATTTAAAGCAAGACCTGTGGGCCAAGCTTGTAGAGTAATTTATTCCACAAATGGAAATATAAGATAAACGACCAAACCAAAGTCGCTTTGATTGAGCAAATAAAAGTCAAACAGAGCAAAAAACAAAGCAGTGTTTTTCTTTAAAGAAGCGAGTCCCTACCTACGCCTCGCGAAGCAAAAGAACGTTTAAGTTTAATAAGCGCTTCCTGTTGAATCTGCCTCACACGTTCTCGCGTAATTCCCATTTCGTCTGCGAGCGTTTCTAGCG
Organism: Undibacterium sp.; assembly: GCA_014376575.1. Next base: position 6,017 of record JACMRF010000068.1, on the reverse strand, counting down.
TCGCCGGGTCATCATTATCTAGGCCAAAACGACGGACTATGACGACCCTCTGTTTATCTGGCAGCCTAGATAACCAGTCGCGCACTTGCACAGCCATCTCATGATGCTCAGCTACTATATCGGGAGTATCCTCACTATCACCAGGGAGCATATCTAGCAAACTCGACTGCGGATCATTATCCAACGGTGTGTCTAGCGAAGTCGCATGCTCCGAAAGCGCCAAAATATCTTGAATTTCGTCAATTGGACGATCAACCAAGTGGGCGATATCTTCGATAGCGGCATCGCGGCCATCGCGCTGCTGCGCCTCAAGATGATACTTGGCACGTAAAATTTGATTTAGTTCACGAACCACGTGTACCGGCAAGCGTATCGTTCGCGCTTGATTCATAATGGATCGTTCAATGCTCTGACGAATCCACCAAGTCGCATAAGTAGAAAACCGAAATCCACGCTCAGGTTCAAATTTATCGATCGCATGCATCAAACCCAAATTCCCTTCCTCAATCATATCCAGCAATGCAACACCACGATTGATGTAATGCTTGGCGATCGAAACGACTAATCGCAAATTGTGTTCGATCATTTTTTGACGTGCTTCAAAATTTCCCGACTTCGCAAGCGTCGCAAAATGAAGCTCTTCTGCTGAACAAAACAAGGGACGAGTACCAATTTGATTTAGGTAATGCTGCGTTGCATCTGTCGATAACTCAGACGCCAGAACTGTTTTCAGTTCATCAATCGGGGCAATAGCAAGAGACGCGGGCAAATCATTCTGATTTTCTTGCTCGTCATCCTCGACATTATCATCTTCTAACGTGTCAGATGACTCTTGCTGAGAATCCGACCGCAAGTCAGAAATAATATTTTGATCATCGCGAGATTCAGATGATTGCAACAAATGATTAACTGAAGAATTGGACATTTTTAGGCGTAAACACACGTTCCATATTTAACCAATAACGGATGCTATCGGTTCTCACCGACCCGGCAAAAATTTTGATGGATCGACTGGCTTCCCTTGCTGTCTAATTTCGAAATGAAGTTTTACTGCATCGCTATCCGAATTTCCCATTTCAGCAATTTTTTGCCCCTTATTGATAGTCTGCCCTTCCTTGACTATATTCACTTTATTATGTGCATAGGCAGAGAGAAGATTATTTGTATGCTTAATAATTACCAAATTACCATATCCTCGAATCCCGCTTCCCTCATACATTACTTTTCCGGCACTAGCGGCGAAAACATCCTGACCTAACTTTCCTGCTATATCCAAACCTTTGTTCTTTGTATCGTCAAAGTTACCAACAACTTTGCCTTCTGTTGGCCAGATCCAATCGACTACATCCTGCTCGATAATTAATTGAGAAGGCGTTCGCTCCAAAGATTTCATTGGAGGCGATTCAGCCTTTGGATTGACTGTACCGCTTATAAGTGGAGACGAATCAATCTTTTGCAATTCAAGAAAATTTGCTTCTGAGTAAGGACGTTTATCGCCTTTTGGAATTGCCTTATTTATTGAAGGATTCAGCGACGATAAATTTCTGACTTCTATTGCTAAATTTGTAGAGACGCTCGCTGTCTGTGTCGCTAAATTGTTGCTCGCGTCCGTCGGCGCTACACGCAACATTTGATCAACCTTAATGTCATTAGGATTTTTCAGATTATTCCAAGCAACGATATCACTGTAACTTTGGCCGTGATCCAATGCTATTCGATATAAAGTATCTCCCTTCTTAACTACATAATTGGTTCGTAAATCAACAGTAGATTGGCCAGCGTTTTTCGCGGGAGCAGCAGAATTGCTGGCATCTTTACTTCCTTTGTCTATCCTATCTACCACTGGCGCATTATTTGAGACCGTACCACAAGCAGCAATCAATGCCACGAATGTACCAGCAATAATTATTTGTATAAATTCTTGTATTTTTCTCATACCGATTACTAACTTCCATTTGATTAACTGGTTCATATCACTCCATGATGCAGAGGCACGAAATGACAATGCTCCAGTACTGAGCTCTTCCACTCACTTTTAGCGACGCGCTCTATTAATTGAAGCATTTGATTTTTTCCGCCTACCGGTGCGATCAAGCGACCACCAATGGCCAATTGGTCGAGCAAGGCTTGTGGAACTTCCAATCCAGCTGCAGCCAATATAATACCGTCAAACGGAGCGACTTGAGGCAAACCAAGCATACCATCGCCATAATGCAGGCGTATATTAGCGATACGCATTGGTCGCAAATTTTTTTTGGCTAATTCATGTAATGCTTTAATACGCTCTATTGAATAAACCTCTTTCGCGACCAGAGACAATACAGCGGCTTGATAGCCGCATCCGGTACCGATCTCCAATACGTTTGCGAGGGCACAACCGTTACGCATAATTTCTATCATGCGTCCAACGATATATGGTTGTGAAATTGTTTGATGATGACCTATTGGTATTGAGGCATCAATATATGCTTGGCTCGACAATCCTGACTCAATAAATAAATGTCTGGGAACTAACTCAAGTGCTGCAAGTACCAAGCCATCTTTCACGCCCTTCTTCGCAACTCTTTCGACCATAGCCCGACGAATACTCTCCGAACCCCGAGCGCCGTCAATTAAAGTTAATGTATCTGATCCGAACCCCAAAGGCTTAACAATGTGTAGTAATGGTGAATTGGTTCGTTTGGTTCTCTCGGTCGCATTTTTTATTGCATTTTGCATTGCTGTTTGCGGCACGGCAATTTGTGTAGATCCCGATTTTCCATTAGTTAACCTGGCAGACTTATCGACTACCGAAGATAGCGGCAAAGGGAATCGGCGATCTTTTGTAGTCATTTCAAATCCGCATCTAATTGATCCATCTGCCGCGCATCAGTCAGATCAACCTGCAAAGGTGTCACTGAGACATAATCTCTTGAAGTGGTATGAAAATCAGTCCCCTCTCCAGCATCCTTTGCCGCACCAGGCGGACCTATCCAATATATTTCTCGACCACGCGGATCTTGAGCTTTAATTACTGGTTCGGAAGTGTGCCGCTTTCCCAATCTAGCAGTTCGAATTCCCATAATTTTGTCGTAAGGAATATTAGGAATATTTACGTTTAATAAAAATGGTTTATCCAAAGATGGGAAGCCGCGTAAAATCATTTCACATGCAATTCGCGCTGCGCTATCTAGACATATCCAACCTTTATTTACTTGGGAAAAAGCAATTGCCGGGACGCCAAATAAATAACCCTCTGTCGCTGCCGCAACAGTACCCGAATACAGTGTATCGTCGCCCATATTCTGGCCTTGGTTGATGCCGGAAACAATCAAATCTGGCTTCTCGTCCATGATAGCGGTGAGCGCAATGTGAACACAATCGGACGGCGTTCCGTTCACAAAATAAAAACCGTTCTCTGCTCGAAACACAGATAACGGTCTATCCAACGTCAATGCATTTGAAGTGCCAGATCGATTACTATCAGGGGCCACTACAGTAATTTCCGCAATTGTGCTCAACGCGTTAGCCAAAGCAACTATACCCGGCGCAAGGTACCCATCATCATTGCTAATCAAAATTTTCATGGAAAACATTTTACCTGATGCACGTATATAAATTCTGACGGTTAACGGTTTTTTACTGCATAATCACAAAAAAAACGATCGTACTATTTTAGACAAGGAGCGGAAATGAAGGCTATTCGTTGCAGAACTTGGGGTTCACCAGATACGTTGGTTGTTGAAGAACTACCCGACGTTGTTCCAGGCCCAGGGCAAGTCGCCATAAATGTCAAAGCAGCCGGGGTTAACTTTCCCGATGTATTGATTGTTCAAAATAAATATCAATTCAAACCAGAACTACCTTTCACACCAGGAAGCGAGCTTTCCGGCGTTGTATGTGCTGTTGGCGAAGGAGTAAACAATATAAAAGTGGGCGATATGGTAATCGCTTTCATCGGCCACGGTGCATTCGCCCAACAAGCGTTAGCGCCGGCCAATGCCATCATACCAATGCCTCAAGGGATGGACTTTGATACGGCAGCAGCAGTTACTCTTACCTATGGAACGTCTCATCATGCAGTGGTTGATCGCGCTCAGTTAAAAGCTGGTGAAACCATGCTCGTATTAGGTGCTGCTGGTGGTGTTGGCTTAGCCGCCATAGAGATCGGAAAAGCACTTGGGGCAAGGGTCATCGCAGCAGCGTCAACAGAAGAAAAATTAAAAATCTGCGAACTTCATGGTGCCGATGCAACGATTAATTACAGCACCGAAGATCTGCGAGAGGCAATTAAAGCGGCAACTGGAGGCAAAGGACCGGATGTTATTTACGATCCCGTCGGCGGCATTTATACAGAACCGGCATTCCGCTCGATTGCTTGGCGTGGACGGTATTTGGTGGTAGGTTTTGCCAATGGTGAAATACCGAAGTTACCATTAAATCTCGCCCTTTTAAAAGGGGCATCATTGCTCGGAATATTCTGGGGTGAGTTTGCCAAACGTGAGCCCAAAGCAAATTTAATGGCAATGCGAGAATTAATGGGTTGGCTCGCGGAAGGTAAAATAAAACCCCATATTTCTGGTCGTTATGCGCTCAAAGACACCGCCAGAGCATTGAATGATCTGGCGGCGAGAAAAGTCACCGGCAAACTAGTTATACAACCCTGAAAATAGGGTCGCAATCGAGATGCCATTTTCTCAAAGTGAGCGTCTCGATTAACTACCAAATTAATTTAGGTGGCAGCTACATCGCCCAGCCAATAGCGATTGATATCTTTCAAACCCCACTTACCAGCTTCCTCACGAGCGACGATCTTATCTTGTAAGCCTGCCCCCGCAAGATCAAGTAATTCTGGAGTAATGTAAGCCAAAGATTTAGAGGAAAAAAAGACACGTACCTTTGGCAGCAGTAGAGACTTGCCAATCTGCTGCTCTACCACTACGCCAAGTCTTCCGGATTGCAAGCGCACTAACGTTCCAACGGGATAAATCCCGATACTTTTAATGAACGCCTGAAAGACGACAGGATCGAAATGCCCTTTGCTCCATTCAGACATCTTACCAAGTGACTCAGCAGGACACCAACCTTGCTTGTAAGGACGATTCGAGGTAATCGCATCGTAGACATCGCAGACAGCGCCCATTTTGGCATAAATGCTAATCTCGTCACCAGATAGGCGCTTTGGGTAACCGCTTCCATCCATCTTTTCATGATGATGCAAGCACACATCAAGCGCAATTTTTCCAACCCCCTTTGCTTCAAGCAACATTTTATAACCAGCTTCAGGATGTTCTTTGACCGACACAAATTCTGCCTCAGTCAATTTTCCTGGTTTGTTCAAAATTGCTGTCGGCACAGCCATTTTTCCTATGTCATGGAGCAAACCTGCTAATCCAGCCTCACGAGTTTGCTCGTCATCGAGCCCTAGTTTTCTAGATAATGCAATCATCAATGCACACACGGCAACAGAATGCATATACGTATAATCATCTGCTGTCTTCAATCTAGCCAAACCAATCAACGCTCCTGGGTTTCGCATGACCGAATTGGCGATTTCCTCGACTAGTGGCATAGCATTTTCAGCATCCACGGCGTTACCCATTCTCGCCTCGTTGAACATCGAACAAACTGCTTCTTTCGACTTTCCAACTATCTTTGCCGCCCGCCCCATTTCTGCTTCAATAGAAACGGAAACTATTTTATCGTACCCAATCAATGGCTGTTTGACCGCAAGAGGTGCCTCATCAAAGATTGCGGGCACGATTGCAAGAACATTTCCTTGTAAAACATCGAGACCTTTGCTGATATCTATCCAGACTTCCTGTATTTTCGTTTTTCTAATTTTATCCAAAACGAGCAAGTCATCAAGCATAAAGGATTTCTTCCAGAATGGAGAATCCATCCAAGAACTACATAGCTCCTGGACATACATGCCTTCACGCAAATATTTCACCTCAATTTTTTTTAACATATTCCGCCTTTGAGCATCTCTTGCGCGCCTTAAAAAATTGAACACAATTACGTCGAAATTATTACTG
>JACMRF010000006.1 GCA_014376575.1 Undibacterium sp. | reverse complement strand
TGATTAAAATAAATCACCGCGATGCTGTCTTGGTAGAGTTTCAAAAACAACTTGCGCGTGACCGTATTAAAACTTCGGTTAATGGATTTTCAGCCCTGGGTTTACTGGAAATGACGCGCAAGAGAATTCGCGAATCTCTGGCCCATCAGCTGTGCGAACCTTGTATGGCCTGTACAGGTAAAGGTGTCGTTAAGACCGCACGCAGTGTGAGCTACGATATTTTGCGAGAAATTCTGCGTGAAGCCCGTCAGTTTGATCCGCGTGAATTTCGCATCATCGCTTCACCTAAAGTCATTGAAGTTTTTTTAGATGAAGAAAGCCAGCACTTGGCTGGTTTAAGTGACTTTATAGGCAAGCCCATTTCACTACAGGCAGAAGCTGCGATGGCGCAGGAGCAATACGATATTGTGTTGCTTTAGCCTTTTATCTTTGACTTATAAGCATGGCTAATGTGTTAACAGGCAATCTGCAGCCTATTCCAATTTTGGTTTACCACCAGATTGATCAGGCGCCCCCTAAAGGCAGCCCTTTTCGCAGCCTCTATGTAGCACCTGCCGCGTTTGCACGTCAGATGCTGTTGTTGAAATTACTAGGCTACACGGGTTTGTCGATGACTGGTTTGCAGCCCTATTTAAGTGGTGAACGCACTGGTAAAGTTGTCGGCATTACATTTGATGATGGTTATCTTAATAATCTGAAACATGCGTTGCCAGTGCTCATGCGCTATGGATTTTCTTCAACCTGCTATGCCGTCAGCAACCTGATCGGTCAAACCAATGTGTGGGACGAGGGCATTGGTATTGCGCAGACTGCGTTAATGAATAAAAGTCAGATTCAGCAGTGGATGGAAAACGGGCAAGAAATAGGTTCACACACCAGCAACCATGTGAACATGCCAGAAATAAATGATGAAACATGTCACCTGGAAATCAAGCATGGCAAAACTGATCTGGAAACGCTGCTTATGGCACCCGTTCAAAACTTTTGCTACCCCTATGGCCGCTACGAGCCAAAGCATTGCGACATGGTCAGGGAGCAAGGCTTTAAAACCGCTACAACAACACGAAGAAGCCGCTGCCACAATGGCACGCATATGTATGAAATACCTCGTATTCCTGTAGTACGGTCAACAACTTTGCCTCAGTTTTGGTTGAAGTTCGCCAGCAGTTATGAAGACCGGCGTAAATAATGAATCAGCCTGGCAGAAGACTTCGCATTGCCGTACTTAATCGGGTTTTTTCTCCCACTGGAGGTGGCGCAGAAAGATACTCCATTGCTCTTGTTGAGCAGCTGGCAGCCAAACATGAGATTCATGTTTTTGCGCAACAAATTGAACATGCGTGGCCGGGTGTTACTTATCATCAGATTTCATCTCCCATTACGAAGCCGAGATGGTTTAACCAACTCTGGTTTGCAACGGCAACTTGGTTAGCTACCCGCAAGGGTTTCGATGTGGTGCACTCGCATGAAAATACTTGGCACGGCGATGTTCAGACGGTTCATGTGCTGCCCGTTAAACACAATTTATTTAATGGTCGTAAGGGCTTGCAACTCGCATTTCGCTGGGTCAAGGTTCTAACAAGCCCTAGGTTGCTGGTCTATCTGTGGCTTGAGCATATGCGCTTTACGGTAAGGGACGGGCGGCGAGTAGTCGTAATTTCTGCAACGTTGCAAACATTTTTCGCAGCCAGCTATCCTAAAGCCATGGCGATGACATCACTCATCACACCTGGAATAGATTTGCCATTGCTACCTATAACAAGCAGCACGAAGCAAATTGCAAGGCAACAATTGGGTTTGCCACACGATAAGGCGTGTGCACTTTTTGTGGCCAATGATTTTCGCAAAAAAGGTCTGACGACATTAATTAAGGCGATACAGCTTTTAACTAATGATTCGGTTTTGGCTGTGGTTGGCTTTTCCGCACAACTGACCATGTTTCGACAACAGGTTGAATTAGCGGGCTTATCGAAGCGCGTATTTTTTATTGGTCCGTTAAAAGAAGTTACTCCTGCTTATCAAGCGGTCGATTGTCTTGTTCATCCGACTTTAGAAGACACCTTTGCGATGGTTGTCCTCGAAGCCATGGCTCATGGGTTGCCTACCATTGTGAGTAGCGCACAGTATTGCGGGATTTCTTCCCTGCTAAAAAATGAAACTACGGCATTGATCTTGGACGATCCACGAAATGAATATATTTTGGCAGCAGCTTTAACTCGTTTGTTGGCAGATAAGTCACTAGGAGAAAAGCTTGGCGAATCAGGGCGCAATTTCGCTCGTCAATTTGAGTGGATAGAAATTGCAAGCAAACAAGACCAGCTGTACCAATCAGTTAAAAATAGGTAATTGCGCATTTGACCAAAGCATCAAACAATGCCGGCACACACAGTGCATTTATGCTTCGTTGGAATGCGGTTTTTCTAAATCAGAAGCGCCTTCATGCAACCCAAGGCGGTACAACTGGGCATATTTGCCATTCAATTGAATCAACTCATTATGAGTCCCTGTTTCAACACATCGTCCAGCGTCCATAACTACGATCCGGTCAGCATGATGCACAGTCGACAGTCTATGGGCAATTACCACTGTAGTGCGATTTTTCATAAGTCGATCGAGCGCATCCTGCACTAAGCGTTCAGATTCTGAATCAAGTGCGGAGGTGGCTTCATCGAGTAAGAGTACCGGGGCATCCTTGTAAAGCGCTCTGGCGATAGCCAAGCGTTGACGTTGACCACCAGAAAGTTGCATGGCGTTATGCCCAACCTCCGTGTCCATGCCGAGCGGCAGTCCAACGATTAGACCGTCAAGGTTCGCCGCTTGAAGGCATTGAAGGGCTCGAACTCTATCGACTTCACAACCAAGTGCGACATTGGCTGCAATGCTGTCGTTGAGCATTAAAACATGCTGACTAACCAATGCAAATTGACTTCTCAAAGAATCCATTTTCCAGTCGCGCAATTCATGATCATCAAGCTCTACCGTACCGCTGGTAGGTTCAATAAACCGAGGTAAAAGATTAACAAGGGTCGTTTTACCGGCACCCGATGAGCCAACCAACGCAACTGTTTCCCCTACATTTACTGTTAATGAAAAATCATCTAACGCAGGAGTTCCGTCTTTGTTGTATTGAACAGTGACATGGCTGAAATGAATTTGTCCACGCGCTTTGGGGGTAGAAAATGTTCCTCCAACTTCATTCGGTGAATTGTCAATTAGCTCAAGTCCACGTTCAAGGGCAGCCAATCCACGCGTCAAAGGACTAGCCACTTCTGATAGATGTTTGATGGGTGCTACAAGCATGAGCATCGCCGTAACAAAGGCAACAAAAGAGCCGATTGAACTGTCGTTACTTGCACTCTGAATCAATGCAACTGAAATTACTGCTGACAAAGCAACGGCCGCAAGCATTTGCGTAATAGGCGTCATTGCAGCTGAGGCAACGGCTGATTTAATCGACAATCTCCGCAAGGATTCACTCAAAGTATTAAATCGTGCATTTTGTAATAACTGTGCCGAATGTAATCTGACATCCCGGTGAGCCAAAACATTTTCTTCAACCACATACGCCAACTTGTCAGTTGCTATTTGACTAGCTTTAGTTAGCCTGTAAAGCCGAGTTGATAGTAATCGCATAACTAACGCGACAGCTGGAAAAAGAAAGATAACAATAATTGTTAATTTCCAATTTTCATAAAAAAGAAAACCTACAAGCGCTAATAATGTAAAACTATCTTTAATTAAACTGATCAATGAATATGTCAGCATTGAAGATCCGTTATAAACTTCATAAACAACGGTATTAGTTAATTTGCTCGATGATTGGTCCGAAAAAAGAGATAGTTTGGCATTGAGAATTTTTTGGAACATTGCCAAGCGGAGATTCAACAAACCTTGGTTTGTAAAGGTCGTCAAACCAAATTGAGCAATAAAACCGGCTAAGCCTCGAATACCAAATAAAAAAACTAACGCGACAGGAACAGTCCAGACACTAAAAGAACCTTGTCTAAAACCTTGATCTAACAAGGGCTTAAGCAGCGCAGGAATTAAAGGCTCAGTAAAAGCGCCAACTACAGTGGCAAGAAGTGCTATAAACCATACACCTTTTTTTTCTTGAAAATAAGGCCATACACGGCGTAAACGCAGGATAAATTCGATCAATGACTTCATGGTTTGGGCTGCGGATTTTGAATGGGTGTGTCATTGCTTACATTCACATCTACTTTGACTGAAAGGCATGATCGAAGCGACAAGACGGCGTGCGCAACTGATTCTGGTGAAATATCGTTAACGTCTAAGGTACTTGAAGATATTGAGATCATTGAGTTTTTTAATGGAAGTCTGCATTTAGGATCAATTGATGAGCTGAATAGTGCAACCATAGGCGTTGTTGTTGTGGCTGCAAGGTGCATTGAGCCGCCATCTGTAGTAACAACAAGTTTTGCACCTGCTAAAAGCGCATGAGATTGCATAATACTTGTTTCACCTACTTTGTTTATGAATTGAGCAGTGGTGAAAAATGTGTTGGTTAAATGAAAAGCATCATCGATGCCGTTATTATTTCCAATTAAAATAAATAATTTTTCATTATTTTTAATTAATATTTTTAAGACTGCATCCCACGATTTGTAAGTACGCCTAGGATCGACACCACCAACGCAAATAGCAATAGAGGAGCTAAGCGTTTTTTGAAATATTTCATCTAAATAAGAAACTTCAGGATTCTTTAATTTTTGAGAAGCATGAAAATTAAAATCTGGTTCAGATATATTAATATTTAACAAGTCTAAAAAACGCTGGGTTGCAAATCCTGACCTATGATAATTAGGACCAGAAAAATTTTCTAACATTGAAACCCAGGGCATTTTTTTAAAATGCATCCTTTTGATATCTAATGATCTTCGTTTGTTATTTAATACAATAGCAAAATCATAATTTTCAAGTTTTATTTGATTAACATCCGAGGTCACTAAATTAAGCCAGGGGTCATTTTGAAATACTTTGCTAAGGTGCTCAGCCGTCAACAGATCCAGGCAAATGCCGCGCTCATGAAGCAAAGAGCGTGGAGCCAGATCCATTAGTGCATCACCAATTTGACCTTCTCCAAAATAAAGCCAAATACCTCTTGTCCAGTTTTTCTTAATTTCATTTACTTTATATAAATGCTGTCCTGACGCTTTAAATAATAAATTTCGTCGTATGGTACGCCATCCTAGGCGCTTGAAGCCCATTTCGGCAATGTAATCTTCAATTGAAACCGCTGATACCGGACGACTCAATGGCTGTCTGATCCCATCGATTGCTCTATTCATTAAGAGTTGTTTTAATGAAAACGTATTAAGCATCGGCCTGGCTTTTCTGACAGTTGTTATTTGGAATATTTGCTAGGCAAGCCAATAGCATAAATGTCCATCCTTCAGACTCATTATGTAATGACGAGTCGGTTAGCGCGCTGACAAGAAAAATTGCAATTCCTATTTTAATTATTCCTTTTAACCACCCATCATTTTGTTGGTTGGCATTTTTGTACATAAACCAAATTAATGCAAAAAAAAGTGCCAAACCAATAAGTCCTTTTTGTGCGGCTAAGGTTAAATATTCATTGTGGGTATGGTGATACGGTATATTAGGTATAAGGTTGTCCGGCTGTAGCATTCTTTGCCTAAATGCACCTAGTCCATTGCCGATTATCGGTGCATTAAGAAAAAGTTTAAAACTCATTGACCACATGTAAAGTCGTTGACCGCCACTGGTCAAAACGTTATTTTTTTCGTTGTAGGCTTGGCTCTCCTGCATTATTGAAATAACACGCTCATGAATTTTATTGGAAAAATGATAGGAAGACGCGGTGAGTATAAGAAGCGCAGCAATAATGGTAAATATTAGTTTAATATTTTTAATATTTTTAATATTGTAAAGTATTAATAATAAAGCGCTCACAAATAAGTTGAATAATGCTGCTCTACCATTAATAAAAAATAATATGTCGTGAACACAAAGTACCGCGATTGTAAAAAATATGAAAGAAAACTTTTTATATCTAAATATGGATATAACGCAAATTGTAAAAAATATTGAAACATGAAATCCATGAACAATATGGTTGCGCCAATAAACAATTGATGATGCACTGTAGCTTTGGTCTTGAAAATGAGACATATCTAGCCCCATTAATTTCATTAGTCCAAATCCATCTAAAAGCGTAGGAGTCATTAAAGTGAGCACTCCCAAGCTATATGCTAGTATCAATTTTTTAGCAGAGTCTGTGTCTTTGAATATCCCAATAAACAAGGGAATTAGCAATAATTTTCTATATTTTTTAAAATCATAAATGCCCATATCTATTGGTGCAATAGAGTAAAGCAATCCCAGTCCTATATATAAAAAAAGTAGCACTGCAAAAAAGGCAGTTGGTCGTTTAATAGTATTTAGTAGTTCTTTGTATCGTGTGGTTGATGCAAGCACACAGAATAAAAAACCAACAAACCCAATATAGAAAAAAGCATGTGACCATGGCAAACCGTAAATCATGACTAATGCAAATCTACTTGCAAAAGGGTAGCAGGCGGATGAAATTTTTTCTCGTATATGGGGAAAAGTGATCGAATTACTGGTCATATTTAAGCCATTAATTCATTGAAAGCTATTAAAAATTGATCAGCATTAGGTTGAATCAAGTGCCTACACCATGGATGGTCATGAAATGCTGTTGTTTCTTTGTAGGTAAACCATGCAATGGTTGGTTTTCGTTGCGCAACTGACATGTGATAGGGACCTGAATCCGATGAAATAAATACACTGCATGCTTTAATGAGTCCTGTTAGTCCCGATAACGATGTTTCGCCTGCAAGATTGAGGATGTGCGTCGTATTACCCCAAAGTTGTTTATACGCAATAATAAATTCCTCGTTCACTGATTTTTCAAAATCAGCGCCTGTCAGTAAAATTGTATGTGGATATTTCTGTACTAGTAAACCAATTACTTGGGCAAGATCAGGTATGTTTGGTCGTCTTATCATCGCATCTGGTGTACCACATCCGATATTTAAACCCATAATAGATCGGTCCTGCGGCAGTCGAGGTTTAAGTGCCTCGTAATATCGTTGCCCTTCGCTGGTCACATTGAGTTCAATTGCCGTATTTTGGCGTTTAAGACCAAGCGCTTTGAGTACTACAAAATCTCTGTGAGTGTAATCCATAGGAATAGTTAACTCATTCGAATTTATATAATCGGCTACCCGCGGGGCTGAATAGTTATAGAAGAAATTTCTTCCGGGAAATTGACCGATACCGACAGTTTTTGCATGACAAGCGTGTCCTGCCAGCATCGTTAATAAGCTTGTTCTTAGTCCAGAAGGCTCAAAGTCTATGATTAATTCTGGTTGTATTTGACG
>JACMRF010000067.1 GCA_014376575.1 Undibacterium sp. | reverse complement strand
ATTAAATGATGATGGAGTCAGATGACTTCAGCAGAAAACAGAAGGAAGAATGATGCACGAAACCATGAATAAGTATTACGCACAACGCGCCAGCACTTACGACACGATTTACCAAAAGCCAGAACGACAAACTGACTTGAACACGCTGCAAGAGCGTGTCTCTGCAGCACTCACAAATCAACGCGTGATGGAAGTAGCTTGCGGCACCGGTTATTGGACAGAAAAATATGCGCCTAAGGCGTCGTCTGTTCATGCGACTGATATCAATCAGGTCATGTTGGATCTCGCACAGAGCAAGCACTATCCGGCTGAACGGGTGCAATTCTCTTTAGCGGACACTTTCTCCATGCCGGCCGCGGCTGCCGGACAATATTCGGCATGCTTTGCCGGATTTTTATGGTCACATATTAAACGTGAAGAACAGGCAGAGATTTTGGCACAATTTGCCAAAGCCGCAGGCAAGGGTAGTACCCTCGTATTGATCGATAATAATTATGTCGAAGGTAGTAGCGGACCGATTGCGCGTACAGACCTGGAAGGGAATACCTATCAGTTGAGAATGCAGGAAGACGGTAGCCGTGTTGAAATCGTTAAAAATTTCCCTACCGATAGCTTTCTGAGAAAACGCATAGGCTTGGCAGCGAGAGATATCCGGATTTTTAGAAATGATTATTTCTGGATGCTGACCTGTGTTTTAAAATAAACAGTGACGATGTCTACTGTGAATTAAGAGTAATAATTTGAGGAGAACAATGTGGATTTACAAGCATGCACAGAAGCAATTCGAGCAAAATTGGGTGAAGACAGCAGCCTAAACTCCACGTTGAAATTTGACTGTGGTGATAATGGTATAGTACATGTTGACGCAATCGCCAAGCCACATCGTGTTAGTAACGAAAACCTGGATGCGATCTGCATCGTGGCCCTCGAATTGGCTGACTTAAGCGCAATGCTATCAGGCGAATTAAACGCCGTTAGTGGCTTTATGGCGGGCAAGCTTAAAGTATCTGGCGATATGAGCGTCGCAATGCGATTGCAGAACGTAGTGTAATTGCGGCACTAAATAGACAAACTAAAAGCTTAAGCGCAATATCCGCGCGCCTCTTGGAGCGAAAATGGCTAAAGAGGCGCACTGGCATTGCGAATCCTTATTCAAGCAATACTGCACCCACCGCCAGAGCAGAAGTTCCATCCGGATAAAGAGCATCAAAACATCGAGTACAGTTTTCGCAGAACAAATGGGAACGTTTGATATGTCGGTAACGCAAAATGAGAGCGAGAGGAACATTACTGCAGTAAGGGCAAACCTCGCGCATTTTTCCTGATGGCGTTGCATCTGCTGATGCATATCCTTCCTCCAGCATGACGCGATCGGCGACATCCCATGGAGCAAGTTGTTTTAAAGTGAAAAACGGCACAGTCCTATTCCTTCTTTCTGAATATTCCTGACGTTCGAATTGTTGCTTGAGTAAACCAGCTGCGACCATTTCTTAGCTCCTGAAAAAATTCATCGGGCTTTAAATATAGGTGCAAAAAACAGGAAAAACAAGGTAACTGTTTTAACATTGATCAACCTACATCAATGTTCGAAGAATAAGCTTCAAAATACGACTGAGCCGACCCTACATGAACGACAGGTTTATGAGCGGAAATAAAAAAAATTCTTACTTTATAGTGCGCTTGCAACACGAAGAATGGGAATTTGAAGTGCCGACGGAAAGTACCGTACTAGAGGCGGCGTTAGCATGCGGAATTAGTTTTCCCAACGCATGTCGCAACGGCAATTGTCGCACTTGTATTTGTCGCCTGGTGAGCGGTCAGGTCGCGTATAAAATAGAGTGGCCCGGTTTAAGTAGAGAAGAAAAAGAGGAAGGATTGACTTTACCTTGTATAGCAATAGCACTGAGCGATCTAATATTGGATGTTCCATATGCAAGTAAAATGAAAAAAAACAGTTAAAGAAGATCTTAAAGAAGATCTTAAAAGAGATCTATTAATTAGTTTTTTCAATGCCAATTTCTTGGTTTTTGCACTTGTTTATTTTATTATCCAACTTGTGTCAGCAAGGTGTTTTTACATCAAGTACCGGAGTTGGAATTCCCCTCGGATCGATTTTTGCCAGCCGTGTATCCCAAGATTGCACACCATCATGCGTTAATATCAGACGCACTACCCAACCTTTCGTTTGCGCGTCGTTGTCAAGAGCATCCATCATAAAATTCCCGATGCTGTAAATGATAGGCTTGCCACGATATTGCTCAGTGTCCTGCACCACATGTGGGTGTCCACCGATCACCGCATCGGCACCGGCGTCGATCATTTTACGAGCGAGCTGACGTTGTATGTCACTCGCGAGCATTTCATTTTCCCAACCCCAATGCATGAAGGGAATAACCACGTCAGCCTTGAATCGAAATCGCCCGCCAATATCGATTGATTCCACATCTTGGGGGTGTAGTGTGAGGCCAGTCTCGATCGTGTGAGTGCTACCCGCATAACTTACCAGGCATCGCAATAAAGGTGATGCATGAGCAGGATTGCTGAGCATCATTAAAATCGCCGCATGCAGGAACAATTGATAAAGGTTTTTTACGGGAATAAAAAGCAGACGGCGAGCACGCATTTTCTTGGTTGCAAATGATGAAAGCATTAGCGTAAAAGGAAACGGCGGTACGAAGGGGCGCGATTAAAATTTATATTTTCGTTAAATTAAAAAAGAGAAGGAATACGCGGGGTTTAATTTAAATTTACTTTGAAAAGAATTTGTGCGTATAATCGTGTGTCGTTGAGATTCTAGGTGGTAGTGCAGTATCAGTCTGTCATTTCTTGCTTGGTTGAAACGATCTATCGGGCACATGCCCACATTAACTGAATAATAGGAAATTGTAATGGCAACAGGTATTGTTAAATGGTTCAATGATTCTAAAGGTTTTGGTTTCATTACTCCTGACGAAGGCGGCGAAGATTTGTTCGCTCATTTCTCAGCGATCGTATCCGCAGGTTTTAAATCATTGAAAGAAAACCAACGCGTTTCTTTCGATGTAACAACTGGCCCTAAAGGCAAACAAGCTTCTAACATCCAAGGTATCTAATAGATCCCACAGATGTAACTTGTTAAAGTTGCTCGAATAAAAATCCCCGACACGTCGGGGATTTTTTTTGTTGAGAATTAAATGTTTTCAACCCAATATCTTTAGACTTATTTGTACTTACTTTCGGTTTTTTGCGTTATACATTGCTTAATATCAACTTTTAAGGAGCCGTTTTTGGGTATGCTCTCGACAAGCTTGTTTTAAGAAATCTTAAAGGACAATAGGAAAATAATATGTTTAATTTAACAATTAAATTGCGTTTGATTGCCACCATGGCAGTCATGGGAGTGATGCTGATTGTTGGCGGTGCCATGGGCATTTATGGTGTTCGAAACAGTAATGCGGTGAATCAAGAGATATTTAACAATCAGCTTCCATCCGTTGAAAATATTGGTGCTTCGAGGGTTTTTATATTGCGCGCGCGGACTGCGCTAGATCGCGCTATTGCCCATCCAGAATTTCCTGATGCGGTGGAGACCATTAAGAGGGCAGAGAGTTTTCTTGAAAAGTCAGACAATAGTTGGAAAAAATACCTAGCGTTGCCACAAGATGTGGATGAAAAGAAATTGTCCGACGAGGTGGCAGTAAATCGGGAAAAATTTATTAAGGATGCCTTCGCTCCGATGCTGGCGGCAATAAAAGCGGGGAATAGGGATGAGGCCGATAAGATTAATATGACTTTGGTTCAAAGCCTGTTTACGGCTTATTCTGATAAGGTTGTGGCGCTGAGTGAGTTTCAATTTAAGACAAGCGAAACTCAGATGAAAGACAGCCAGAAAGCGTTTACTGTCTTTGTTTGGATTGACGTTGTCGGTGTTATTGCCGGTTTATTCGCTGTATTTTTATCGGCCTTTTTCTTGCTACGTGCTATATCAAATCCTTTAAAGTTTTTGCTCGAACAATTTGAATCTATCGGAAACGGCGATCTGTCTCATCAGATCAAGCCTAAGTCAAAAGATGAAATGGGGCAATTGCTGAGTGGTCTTGAAAATATGCGTCAGAGTCTGGTGCAAACTGTCACTGTTGTGCGGCAAGGTAGCGCATCGATTGCGGTATCGTCGGCAGAAATTGCGAGTGGCAATATGGATTTATCTTCTCGTACCGAAAATCAAGCGGCAAGCCTCGAAGAAACCGCATCGTCGATGGAAGAATTGACATCAACCGTACAACAAAATGCCGACAACGCGCGTCAGGCAAACACACTCGCTTTAAGAGCTTCGGATGTGGCCAGAAAAGGTGGCCAGGTTGTGGGTAATGTCGTTCATACCATGTCTTCCATTAAAGATAGCTCACGAAAAATTGTCGATATTATTGGGGTGATTGACGGCATTGCATTTCAAACGAATATTCTGGCATTGAATGCCGCTGTTGAGGCTGCGCGCGCGGGTGAGCAAGGGCGTGGGTTTGCCGTGGTAGCGACAGAAGTGCGTAATCTGGCACAGCGTTCCGCCAGCGCAGCAAAAGAAATTAAAGAGCTCATTAACGACTCGGTTGAAAAAGTCGATATTGGCACACGGTTGGTTGACGATGCGGGCAAGACGATGGACGATATTGTGATGTCGATCAAAGGTGTGGCAGACATCATGGCTGAAATTACTGCGGCTAGCGCTGAGCAAAGCGAAGGAATTTCTCAAGTTAATTTGGCCATCACAAATATGGACGAAGCAACCCAGCAAAATGCAGCTTTGGTTGAGCAAGCTGCCGCGGCGGCTAGCAGTATGGAAGAGCAGGCCAATAACTTGAATCAGGCTGTCAGTATCTTTAAAGTGGACGTCTCGGATGCAGGAAATCGCAACGCGGCGATGCAGCCTGTGGCTAAACCAGCGCCAGCCAAAAGGGCTAGCCCGGTTAAAAAAACGATGAAGTCTCTTGGTAATACTTCTGCATCCGCTGCAAGAAAAGAACCTGCAAAAGCGAAGAACGATGATTGGGAAGAATTTTAAAGACGAAACCGCGTACCATTTTTATTAAAGTTTTTTAAAAAGGGCAAGTAATTGCCCTTTTTTTATTCTGACTTCTGCCAGTAATTGGGTTTGCTATAGGCGTGCCGTAAAAAATCGACAAACGCGCGGATTCGCAATGGTAAATGACGGCGTTGTGCAAAAATGGCGTAAATGTCATTGCCTGGAGCATTAAATTCGTCAAGAACGGTGACCAGTTTGCCGCTTTCAATTTCACTTCCTACTTCCCACATCGAACGCCAGGCCAATCCTTTGCCTGACAGGGCCCAATCATGCAGGACTTCGCCGTCATTGCAGACCATATTCCCATTTACTTTCAGCACAATGTTCTTGCCATTTTGACGGAAGGTCCAGCCACGTTGGCTGCCATCGCTGCTAATGGCAAGACAGTTGTGGTTATTTAACTCGTCCAGTGTTGTTGGTGCGCCGTGGCGATGAATGTAAGAAGGTGATGCGACTACGACACGCTTGTTATCGGCCAGTTTGACGCCAATCAGATTAGAGTCAGTCAGCGAGGCGATCCGTATCGCCACGTCTATCCCTTCGCCAATTAAATCGACGACGCGATCATTGAGACTAAGAGTCAGTTTGACTTCTCTGTTTTCACTCAAAAATGAAGGCACTAACGGGGCTACATGCTGCCGCCCAAAACCGGCAGGTGCGGAAATAGTTAGTTGGCCACTTGCTCTTGCGCTTCGTTCAGAGACCGCTGTCTCTGCTTCTTCTAATTCAGCCAATATGCGCTGACAGTCTTCAAGGAAGCTCACACCTTCTGTCGTGAGTGCAATTTTCCTGGTTGTCCTTTGTAAGAGTTTGACATCGAGTCTCTCTTCCAATGCATCAAGTCTACGGCCTATCATTGCTGGTGCAACACCTTCGGCGCGTGCCGCTGCGGATAGGCTGCCACGTGTGGCAACTTCGGCAAAGGTAGAAATTTGTTTGAATTGATCCATGGCGATGTCTGTTGAGTCGAACGTGTTGAGTCGAATGTGTCGAGGCGAATTGAAGGATAAATAGTAAGCTTTTTATTGGAAATTGCTTTCATCTTTAACTAAAACGCAAAGATAAAATGATAAAACGTCGTATTATCCACATAATATTATTGAATATACTGATTTGACGGTAATTAAAGCACAGTTAATATTTACCTTATGCGTAAGTTTTCGATAATGAATGTAGTTTTTGATTGATTCTCCATGACGATTCAAGCTATTGTTTTTGATGCCTACGGGACCTTGTTCGACGTGTACTCGATACGTGAGCTGGGTGAAAAGCTTTTTCCGGACGCAGGGCAAGCCTTGGCAGAATTATGGCGCGACAAACAGATTGAATACACACATTTGCGTGGCATGAGCAGCATGTATAAACCCTTCTGGGAAATTACTCAGGATGCATTGATTTTTTCATGTAAGAAACTAGGCTTAAGTCTTAATCTCGATGCGCAAAGCGCGTTGATGGGGCAATATGCGCGTTTGCAGGCATTTCCTGAAAATTTATTGGTGTTACAAGAATTGCGCACTCGCGGTTTCAAACTTGCGGTTCTGTCCAATGGAAATCCGCAGATGTTGCAATCAGCGGTAGAAGCAGCAAACATGCAGGGCATGTTCACTCATTTATTGTCCGTGGATGCGGTGAAAAAATTCAAGACTGCACCGGAAGCGTATCAAATGGCACCGGATATCTTTGGTTTGCCCGCAAAGAATATTTTGTTTGTCTCTAGTAATTGTTGGGATGCCTGTTGCGCCACGTGGTTTGGGTATCACACTTTTTGGGTCAATCGGCATGCTGCGCCATTGGAAGAATTAGGTGTGGTCCCACATGGTGAAGGACGTACTTTGCTTGATTTGCTCGGTTTTGTGGATGGCAAGCGGGACACCTGAAATTTTTTATGTTGATTATTTTACGATTATTTTTTTATTGAATGGAGCACATGATGACGCAATTGATATTGCCAGCAGGAATGCAGATTACCGGTGAAATGAAGCCAGGTTTTGAACAAATATTGACGCCTGATGCCTTGGCTTTAGTCGCTAAACTTAGCCGTGAATTTGAACCGCGCCGCCAGGAATTACTGGCAGCAAGAACCGCACGCGCAGCACGTCTGGATGCCGGCGAGTTGCCAGATTTTTTGCCAGAAACCAAACACATACGTGAAGGTGACTGGAAGATCGCGCCGATTCCGAAAGCGCTGGAATGTCGTCGTGTAGAAATCACCGGCCCGGTTGAGCGCAAGATGGTCATCAACGCGTTTAACTCTGGTGCTGACAGTTACATGACCGACTTTGAAGATTCCAATACACCAAACTGGGATAACCAGATTACCGGTCAGATCAATATGCGTGATGCGGTACGTCGCACCATCAGCATGGAGCAAAATGGCAAAAGCTATAAGCTCAACGACACGATCGCTACATTGGTTGTGCGCCCACGCGGTTGGCATCTGGACGAGAAACATGTACTGGTCGGTGGCAAGCGCGTCTCCGGTGGTATTTTTGACTTTGCCTTGTTCCTGATCCATAACGCCAAAGAACAAGTGGCGCGCGGTGCCGGCCCGTATTTCTATTTGCCTAAGATGGAATCGCATCTGGAAGCGCGTTTGTGGAATGATATTTTCGTCATGGCACAAAATGAAATCGGCCTGCCACAAGGTACCATCAAAGCAACCGTCTTGATCGAAACCATCGTTGCCGCCTTTGAGATGGACGAGATTTTGTACGAATTGCGCGAGCATAGTTCAGGCTTGAATGCAGGCCGTTGGGATTACATTTTCTCCTGCATCAAAAAATTCAAGAACGATAAAGATTTCTGTTTGGCAGATCGCGCCAAGGTGACGATGACAGCGCCGTTCATGCGCTCCTACGCCTTGTTGTTGTTAAAGACCTGCCACAAGCGCAATGCACCAGCCATCGGTGGTATGGCGGCGCTGATTCCTATCAAAAATGATCCGGAAAAGAATGACATCGCCATGGGTGGTGTGCGTACTGACAAGGCCCGTGATGCGGCAGATGGCTATGATGGCGGATGGGTCGCGCACCCTGGCTTGGTCGATCTGGCGATGACGGAATTCAAAAAAGTCTTGGGCGATGCGCCAAATCAGATTTCCAAGCAGCGTCCTGATATTGAAGTCACTGCCAAGGATCTGCTCAACTTCCAGCCGGAAACACCGATCACTGAAGCGGGCCTGCGCTACAACATCAACGTCGGTATTCACTACCTGGGCGCTTGGTTGGCGGGCAATGGTTGCGTGCCAATTCACAATCTGATGGAAGATGCAGCGACCGCAGAAATCAGCCGTTCGCAAGTGTGGCAGTGGATACGTACACCAAAAGGTAAGCTCGAAGATGGCCGCAAGATCACGGCTGATATGGTGCGTTCAATGATCCCTGAAGAATTACTCAAGGTGAAAGAATCTGTCGGTAGCGGTGCCACTTACGACCGTGCTGCGCAAATTTTTGAAGAGATGTCGACTTCAGAAAACTTTGCTGAATTTCTGACGCTGGCGCTGTACGAAGAAATTTAATTTCTTTGAAATGCCATGAAAAAAGCGAGCTATTAATTGCTCGCTTTTTTTGTGGCAATGACTAATTTAATTTGCTTCCGGTACATACCCTTGCGCGGCATCTGCGCCATCACCAAAGAAATGTTTTTCCATCTGTGTCGCCAGGTATTTGCGCGCGCGCGTGTCAGCTAGGTTCAAACGGTTTTCGTTGACCAGCATGGTTTGATGCTTGAGCCAGGCGGCCCAGGCTTCTTTGGATACGCTCTCATAAATTCTTTTGCCCAGTTCGCCAGGATAGGTAGGGAAATCCAGACCTTCAGCGTCTTTGTCTAGTTTGATGCAGTGAACGGTACGTGCCATGATGAAATTCCTGTGAATAAAATGTCGATAGGATGAATTATACGGGGTAACTGCCCAAGTCTTCTTCTTGGCGCCTCTACAACTGCTTGATCAGTACCAAAGATTTACGCTGCCAGTTATACATTTTTTGCCGGTCTTTTGGCAAATCATCCACAGTTGCGCTGACAAAACCGCGCTTCATGAACCAGTGCGCTGTGCGTGTTGTCAGGACAAACAGCGAATGAAATCCCGCCCGGCGAGCGCGTTTTTCCATGTGCTTCAAGATGCGTTCGCCATCGCCCTGGCTTTGCACTTCAGGGTTGACGGTCAGGCAGGCCATTTCTGCCATTTTTTCAAACGGGAAAGGATACAGCGCGGCACAACCAAAAATCACGCCGTCATGCTCAATGACCGAGAAATAACTGATTTCGCGTTCCAACAGTTCACGGCCCCGTTTGACCAGAGTGCCATCGGCTTCCAGCGGTTCTATCAGTTTAATAATGCCGCCGACGTCTTCAATCGTCGCTTCGCGCAGGCTTTCCAGGTTTTCAGAAGAGACCATGGTACCCACGCCATCGTGGGTAAATAGTTCTAATAAAGCTGAGCCGTCCACCTGGTAAGGAACAATGTGTATCCGGTTAACGCCGCCACGCGATGCTTTGACCGCATGTTCCAGATAGAAGGCAGAATCGGCCGGCAGGTAGCCCGCTTTTAATTCCCGTTCTGCCTGAAGGAAGGATAATTCACGGATCTCGTCACCGTCCTGATCGGCCATCATCGGCGTCTCGGAGATGAAAATCAATTTGTCTGCATGCAGCGCAATCGCGGCTGAGACGGACACATCTTCCATCGTCAGGTTGAAGGCCTCGCCGGTCGGTGAGAAGCCTAGCGGTGAGAGCAGTACCAGATTGCCTGCCTGCAAAATCGGGTGGATGGTTTCATACGCGACCTTGCGCGCCACACCCGTCAATTGAAAATCGACACCATCGACGATGCCGATAGGTTTGGCCGTAATGAAGTTGCCTGAAATGATGCGTATTGCCGAATGTGCCATCGGTGTATTCGGCAAACCCTGGCTAAATGCCGCCTCGATATCCAGTCGCAATTCGCCGGCAGCTTCTTTGGAGCATTCCAGCGCGGCGGTATCTGTGATGCGGATACCATTGTGAAAGCGCCCCTCCACATTACGCAACGCCAGCTGCTCCGCCACCTGTGGGCGCGAACCGTGAACGATCACTATCCTAATGCCAAGCGCATGCAATAGGGACAGATCTTGCGCCAGCACATGCAGGGCGCCAGCCATCACCAACTCACCGGGGAAAGCCACCACAAAGGTCTTGCCGCGAAAGGCATGAATATATGGCGCGACCGAGCGCAGCCATTGAACGAATTGAACAGAATTTTCCATGAGGGGATTATAATCCCAGACTCCTCAGTTGACCGCTTGTCAGCTTCGATAAGTAGTTGCTTGGTTTGAAAATAACAGCATTTAAAACTTTCATCATTTTGGTCCGCGCGCTACAGGCTTGATTGCACATTTTGCCGTCTTCCTGGCTGCGTTATTCCTCCTAACAACTTGGAGGTTGCGTCGTCGTCACGCCTTGCCAGAATGCCGGAAAAATGCACACTCAAACTTGTCCATCTGAGGAATCTAGGATAATGCCACCCGCTATGTCATCTATAAAATCATCTAAAAATTCTTCGGAAAAAACCGCTACCGATCTACTGCAGTTGCGCAATGCTTTGCGCGATAGTTCACGTCTGGGGCAGCATGCCAAACCTCATGAGGAAAAAACCCCTCCTGCGGTACAAAAATCGCAAATCAAAGACGCAATGCCGGTGCGGCCTGCAGGCCAAAAAAGGCCTGAAAGGCTCGTAGATAGTGCGCCTTCGGAATTGAATCGTGTGCCTGAACTGCCATTCCGTAATCCGCCACCTGTCATCACCTACCCGGAAGAGTTGCCGGTTTCCGGCAGGCGCGCAGAAATCGCCGAGGCTTTGCAAAAAAATCAGGTCATCATCGTCTGCGGTGAAACCGGTTCGGGCAAGACCACGCAGTTGCCCAAGATTTGTCTGGAACTGGGGCGCGGCCTCAAAGGCATGATAGGTCACACCCAACCGCGCCGTATTGCGGCGTCATCGACCGCCAAACGGATAGCGCAGGAGCTTAATTCTCCCTTGGGCGAGCACGTCGGTTTTAAGGTACGTTTTACCGATACGCTTACCAAAGGCGCCTCGGTCAAGCTGATGACCGACGGTATCTTGCTCGCTGAGACGCAGACCGATCCGCTGCTCAAGCAATACGACACCATCATCATCGATGAAGCGCACGAGCGCAGTCTCAACATCGATTTTCTGCTCGGTTACCTGAAGCAGATTTTGCCCAAGCGGCGTGACCTCAAGCTGATCATCACCTCGGCCACCATCGATGCGCAGCGTTTTGCCAATCATTTTGCCGATATCAACGACAAACCGGCGCCGGTGATCGAGGTGTCGGGACGTTTGTATCCGGTCGAGATACGTTACCGTCCGGTGCAGAACGATGAGAAGGACAAAGATCGCGATCTGATGACGGCCATCACCGATGCGGTCGATGAGCTATGCCGCGTAGGTTTGGGCGATGTGCTGGTGTTCTTGCCGGGCGAGCGTGAGATCCGCGATACCGCCGAGGCCTTGCGCAAGCATCATCCTGCGCATGTCGAGATTCTGCCGCTGTTTGCCCGCCTCTCTGCGCAAGAGCAGGAACGGGTCTTTAAGGTCTCGAACGTGCGTCGTATCGTCCTCGCCACCAACGTGGCAGAGACTTCACTGACGGTGCCGGGCATCCGCTACGTCGTTGATGCGGGGCTGGCACGCGTTAAACGATATAGCTATAGAAATAAGGTTGAGCAACTGCAAGTCGAGGCGGTGGCACAATCGGCAGCCAACCAGCGTGCCGGTCGCTGCGGCCGCGTCGCCGCGGGCGTCTGCATCCGCCTGTACGAAGAACAAGACTACAATAATCGCCCTAAATTTACCGAGCCGGAGATCATGCGCTCGTCCTTGGCGGCGGTAATTTTGCGCATGAAGTCTTTGCATTTGACCGATGTCGAGAGTTTCCCTTTCATCGAGCCGCCACCGGGCAGGGCGATTGCCGATGGTTATCAATTGCTGCAAGAACTTGGTGCGATGGATGAGGGCAATCAGCTCACGCCTGTCGGCCGGCAGCTCGCCAAATTGCCGCTCGATCCGCGGGTTGGTCGCATGATTTTGGCAGCGCGCGACAATCAGGCTTTGCAGGAAGTCTTGATCATCGCTGCCGCCTTGTCGGTACAAGATCCGCGCGATAGACCGATGGAAGCGCAAGCCGCAGCAGACGCCGCGCATAAGAAATTCGCGGATGAAAAATCGGAATTCACCTCATACCTCAAAATCTGGAAATGGTTTGAAGAGGCGATAGAGCACAAAAAAACCAATCGCCAGTTACAAGATAATTGCCGCGCCAATTTTCTCAGCCAGATGCGCTTGCGCGAATGGCGTGAAGTACATAGCCAGTTGCTCACCATCGTCAAGGAGCAGGGCTGGCACCTGAACGAAACGCCTGCTACGTATGAGCAACTGCATCTGTCGTTGCTGACCGGTTTGCTCGGTAATATCGGCTATAAATCCGATGAGGAAGCGCACTACCTCGGCGCGCGCGGCATCAAGTTTTTTATCTGGCCCGGCTCCAGCCTGGCCAAGAAGGCTGGGCGCTGGGTGATCGCTGCTGAGCTGGTCGATACCACGCGCCTATATGGCCGTTGCATTGCGCAGATACAGCCAGAATGGCTAGAGAAAATCGGCGGCCATCTGCTGAAAAAATCCTACGGCGAACCACGCTGGGAGAAACGAGCCGGGCAAGTCTCCGCCTTCGAGCGGGCAACGCTGTATGGTCTGGTGGTGTACAGCCAGCGCCGCATTCAATACGGCTTAACGCATCCGGCAGAAGCGCGCGAAATCTTTATTCGTGATGCGCTGGTCGAGGGCGAAATTGAAACCCGTTTGCCGTTCTTCGCCTACAACCAAAAGCTGGTTCGCGAGATTGAAAATCTTGAGCATAAGTCGCGCCGCATCGATGTGCTGGTGGACGAGCAACTGATCGTCGCCTTTTACGACAAGCTGATTCCGCTTGACGTCTATAACGTGGTGCAACTGGAGCAATGGCATAAGGACGCCAGCAAAGAAACGCAAAAATCCTTATACTTGATCAAAGAAGAATTGATGCGGCACGAAGCCGCCGGCATCACGACTGAAGTCTTCCCAAAAGCCATGCAAGTCTCCGGCGTTCCGCTGCAGCTCAGCTACCATTTTGAGCCAGGTAGCCCGCGCGATGGCGTGACGATGACGGTGCCGCTGTTCTCCTTGAATCAAGTTTCAGCTGACCGTTGCGAATGGCTGGTGCCCGGCATGCTGAAAGAAAAAGTGCATTTATTGATCAAGACGCTGCCGCAAAAAATCCGCCGCCATTGCGTACCGCTGCCACATTATGCCGCTGGATTTTGCGAGCGTAAGGAGTTCGGTACCGGCAATTTTCTCGATGCTGTGATCGCTGATATCCGTGAGCAAACCAGCATGCTGTGTCTGAGCACTGATTTCAAATTTGAGACGCTGCCGGTGCACTTGAGCATGAACTTCAAGGTCGTTGATGAGCATAGTCGTCAACTGGAGATGGGGCGCAATCTGGCCACGTTACGCGCAGAATTTGGCGGCCAGGCCAGAGAGAGTTTTCAACGCATTGCCAGCGCCGAAAAACTGAGTTTGCTCGATTCCAGTAAAACTACCAGCGCGCCTATTGCAAGCCCGTCGCGTACAGGCGGGAATCCAGCCCAGGCCACTACCAGCGCCAAGCCAGCCGTCACCATCCAGCAAGAAAACCTGACCGCCTGGACCTTCGATAGCTTGCCAGAATTGCTCGAAGTTCAGCAAGGCAAGCAAACCCTGATCGGTTATCCGGCACTGGTGGATAAGCTCACGCATTGCCATATCGAAGTCTTTGATGATCCGGACGAAGCGGCAAAAATTCATCGCATTGGCCTGCGCCGTCTGTTCGGCTTGCAGCTGAAAGAACAAGTCAAGTTCCTGGAAAAAAACATCCCGGGTTTGCAGCAGATGGGCATGCAATTCATGTCGCTCGGTTCGCAAGAAGAGCTGCGCGAGCAGATCGTGCAAGTCGCATTGGAAAGTGCGTTCATGCAAAGCCCGCTGCCGACCAATTCTGGCGAGTTTAATAAACGCCGTGACGAAGGCAAAGCCAGATTGAATTTGTTAGCGAACGAAATCGCCCGACTGGCAGCGCAAATTTTGGCCGAGTTTTATAGCCTGCCGAAAAAACTGCAAGCGCTCAAAGCGCACAAGGACGCCGCCACTGACATGCAAAACCAGCTGCAAATGTTGGTCAGTAAACGTTTCATCGCCGAGCATGATTTCAGCCAGTTGGCGCATTTTCCGCGTTACCTCAAAGCCATTACGGTGCGCATGGATAAGCTGAGAGCTGATCCCGCCAGAGATGCCAAGCTAATGGCCGAGTGGAACTCGGTCGCTCAACTTTGGCAACGCGCCCCGCGCAGATCTGGGCCGGATGCCGACCCTAAGCTGGTTGAATTTCGCTGGCTACTCGAAGAGCTGCGCGTCTCCTTGTTCGCCCAAGAACTGCGCACACCGATGCCAGTCTCGGCTAAGCGTCTGCAAAAGGTGTGGGAGAGTTTGCAAAGATAGGGAGCCTAATGCGCAGTATCCATGGGCTTCTTCAGCGATTATTGCTTGTAAACCCGCATGGATATTGCGCATTAGGATTTTATTTCATTATGTTTTCTATTCTTTTCATCCGATATTGCACCGCTAGCGACGTTTTTTATGGCAACTTATATCGGTGCAATGCTGCAAATGGTTTCAAATAAAAGATCGTATTTGTAGCGTTGCCCAGCTTGATCCAGGCGTTGTTGATTTTCAAAAAAAGCCGCGTCAACGATTTTCCAATCTGCATCATTGAGCACTTGTTTGGCGACCGGGATAATGCGCTCATCTTCAGCGCGCATGTGCGCGAAGTAAAAGTGGGCGTATTGTTCGACCAAGGCGCATAGATGTGCAAAGGCTTCGGCTCCTTCAAACTCATAGCGTAATAATGCATCTTGCAAGCGGTGTGCCAGCAATTCTCCTTTGCTATGTTGTTCACTGAGGGCATCGAGTTCGCTATCGAGCTGATGCGTGCGCTCCTTGATTTTGGCAAACAAAATCTGATCTTCTTTAGGATGGTGTACGCGCTCGGGATATTCGATGATGTAGTACAGCATGGCACGAAAGAGTTTGAGATCCGGGCTAGCTGCTCCGCTGTGTATTGCGCTCACAAAATGCAGCATGCATTGAAGAACAATAGACAAATATTCGTGTTCCTTTTGGATAACGTCTAAAGCGATGGGGTAAGTGTTTCTGATCGACATGCTGGTCTCCGTAGAACTATTTTCGCTACTGTACCTTCGCAAGTTGTACCTGCTTTTGATGGGGATCAAGCTTGGCTTTGAAAATTGTTTTGCCTTGTTCTGAATCAGTTTTTAACCGAAAAAAAACCCCATCGCTTTGTAGTGATGAGGCTTTTTTATCGAACGATGTTCAATCTACGGAGTTACATAGTGGATACCGTCTATTTGCGTTTGCTTTGTATTGCTTCAATCTCGTCCATGATCTTGTTCATGCGCGTAAAAACAGCCTGATAAGGTGCTGGCGTTGCCATATCCACACCAGCGGCTTTGACTAATTCGTAGGGATAAACCGAGCCGCCCGCTTTTAAAATATTCAGATACTTATCCTTGGCGCCGGGTTTTCCTTTAAGGATTTCTTCCGCAAACATGGAGCCGGCAGCAATCGACGTTGCGTATTGAAAAACGTAGAAGCGATTGTAGAAATGGGGAATAAAAGCCCATTCAGTGGTATAGAGGTCGTTGATCTTGACTACCCCATCTTTATCGCCGTGATAGCGTTTAAGGATGTCGCCATAGATTTTTGTCAGCGCCTCACCGGTCAGTGATTCGCCTTTATCGACCTTGGCGTGCACAGTGCGTTCAAAGTCGGCAAACATGGCCTGGCGGAAGAAAGTGCCACGCAGATTTTCTAATGCAGAACCTAAATAGAGCAAACGTTCATCGTCCGTTTTGGCGATGGTGAGCATGTGATCGAGCAAGAACACTTCGTTGGTGGTCGAGGCAATTTCTGCCGTGAAAATGGGGTAATCGGCCGTGATGAAGGGCTGGTTCTTGTTGGCCAAATACGAATGCATGGCATGGCCCCATTCATGCGCCAGCGTTGAGACGGATTCATAATCGTCGTTGTGATTGAGCAGCAAATACGGATGCACGTCATAGGCGACGCCGTTCATGTAGGCACCAGAGCGCTTCTTTGGGCGTGGATACACGTCCATCCAGCGCTCAGTCGTCGCTTTGGTCATGGCCTTCACATAATCATCGCCCAAAGGTTTGACTGATGCCAGCATCAATTGTGTCCCTAGCGCCAATGGAAACTTGAGATTGCTGCTGACCAGCGGCGGATAAATGTCCTGGTAGCCCATGTCTTTCAGGCCCAGCATGGCGGCGCGCAGTTTGAAATAGCGGTGCAGGGTGGGTAAATTTGCCTGCGTTTGCTCAATCAAGGTGTCATAGACTGCGCGCGGCAATTTGTTGGCATCAAGCGCTTGCGTCAGTGAGTCGGGATAATGTCTGACCTTGGCATAGACGGCGTCTTTTTTCAGCATTTCATAAAACGTGACACCGTAAGTGCGCTCAAATTCTTTCCATTTTCCCCAGAAGGCATCAAACACCAGCTTGCGATCAGCGCGGTTATTCGATGAGCGATATTTGGTATAGGCAGACTGGTCTATCGTGACTTCCTGACCGTCTGATAGCTTGACTTTAGGCCAGGGCATGTCTGAGTTGGCAAGTGTCGTATAGACCGCGCTGGCGGTGCTGGTCGCCATGCCAAAGTTGGCAATCAATTCTTCGCCTTTCTTATCAAGCGTATGACTTGCGCCCCGCAAAATATCTTCCAACGGATGCGCATAGATAGACAAGGATTTGTCTTTGCCGAGATAGGCCTTTACTTTGGCCTGGCCGATACTGAGAATTTCGGGGCGAAAAAATGACGTTGCTTCTTCTAATTGACTACCTAAAATTTCGGAACGTTGGTTGATATCGAGACCTGCAGTCGCACCGGTATCCTGATCATGAAATTGCGACGCATAGCTTGCCAGCCGCGCATAGCGTTTGAGGAT
>JACMRF010000066.1 GCA_014376575.1 Undibacterium sp. | reverse complement strand
TTGCTTGACCATACTAAACTCGAAAGCACCGTGCGCTATTTGGGCATCGAAGTTGATGATGCCCTTGAAATTGCGGAACAAACAGAGGTATAAAAATCTGTGCGGCAATATTTTTAAAGATATTGCGGCACTGTGCACGGCCTGGTCGCCTAAGGTGTTAGTGGCTGCGTAAAAACGCGCAAATACGGCGCACTTTCAACGTCGATATTTTCAATATTGCCTGCAAGAGATAAACATGCCACGCACAACGATTATGTGCTCAGACATATATTCGGTGAGTGATCGCAAATGCTAGACCACGGAATTGCTGGATTCGATTCGAATGCAACTAAGGGGCGTTAGGCGTCAGTGACATTTTTGCAATTGGCGACTACACTCGGCCAATTGCAGACCTTGAATTAATTAAAGGAAATTAAATGTATTGGATACGGTTAGTATTCTTCGCTATCTCTTTTTTTCTAGGCATATCCAGCGCTCAGAGTAGAGAAATTCTCGATTTTTCGGTGAAGATGACTCCTGTGCTTGATTCATCTACTCATAACCTCCCTGCAACAATAACGCTAAAAAACGTTGGAAAGAAAGCGGTATATATCTATAAGGACTTGGATTATTTAATTTATTCCTTCGCTCAGACAGGCTCCGGGAAGAAATTGCGAAGAAATTTTATAGAAGAGGTTCGCCCACCGCCTCCGGGGCAGGATTCATTTGTGCTCTTGCAGCCGGGAGATATTCTTCAGCATACTCGAAATCTAACTCCGGATGACCTGGGCATATCGCGGAGGGGAAAATATAAAATTACTTTCTTTTATGATTCATACTTTGCCTCAAGCGTGACTTATGGACTACGTGTATGGGATGGAAAACTAACTACTTCTTGTGACATAGAAATACTGAATTAAAAAATGAGTCTCTTGGCGACCGTCAGCTTCGGGCACGGAGTTGATCGTGTGATGACATCGGCGAATGGCGGCTTCCAGTCTACTGCTGCCTGTCGCGACTAGACAAATGCGAGCCGACTACCGCCAATCAATATATCCTTCGCAATATACTTGTCGACGCCGCTGCATCGCACAAGTTATTCAGTAAACCGTGGGATTATGCCGCTCAGATATTGGCACCAGATTTATGCGGATTTGCACCGCCACTCACACATGCGCGTCAACACTGCATCGACATCGGCGGCTTTAGTCGTTGTATATAGTGACTTAATTGATTAAATTCCATAATATCGTTATATACCACTATTTAAGTTTGTTAAGAGGTCGTGTTTTTTCAAAATCAATTGTTCGTGATGCATTTTTTTGTCACTCAGTCAAATATTGTATTTAGAACTTGTAAGTAGTTATGTTTGGCGTATTATTAAGTTAAATCACTTTAATTAGTCATAGGCAGCTATTTATGAACCTTTTTGAACTTGGGCAATCGCTGAAAGAGGCCCGTCTCCGGCAACAGCTGACGCAAACTGAGCTGGCAGCGCGCACGGGCATTAGTTTGTCGAGTATCTCTGGACTGGAAAGAGGCATTCTTTCTGAGATCGGGGTTGTGAAACTTCTGCAGCTTTTTGCCGCGGTTGGTTTGGAATTACATACTCGGCCAACAGGGCAACGACGTACTTTGGATGATGCGCGTCAAGAACAGCAAGTTGGTTTGAGTTTGCCGATTATGCTTCAGCAAGCGCCAAGTAAGTTTGTCGTTGTTGAACAAGGTGAGGTTGGACCACCCGGTTTGAACGAGAAGGGCATCCGAGTAAAAGGCGGCACGCAAAAAAATCTGGTTGCAAGGCAACGCGTGCGACATTCAAAAAAGCGTGAACATCATGAGTAGCGTATTAGACGTGTACGTCCTCGATCGTCAGGTTGGCGTGCTCAGTGATCAAGGGCACCAGTATGTGTTTAACTATTTGCCTGGCACGCCACCCAATTATTTGGTTTCTCTCACGATGCCTGTACGGCTTGAGAGCTATGTTTGGCAACGTTCTCTATTTCCTTTTTTTCAGCAGAACCTCCCTGAAGGCTATAAAAAGGACATGATTCGCCAGCGATTAGGGCCCCATGCCGACGTCACGGATTGGGGCTTGTTGGCATTAACAGGGACGAACGTCATTGGTCGTGTGCGGGTTGTGCCGCATGGTATGGCAATCGACACGCCACCTTCTCCTATTGAGGTGGCCAATATCCTGGCGAGTGCAGACTCACAAACGAGCTTGTTACGGTATTTAAATGAAGGTGTACTGGAAGGCATTTCTGGCGTGATGCCGAAAGCATTGAATGCCAAGGCGACTATTTGGACAGAAAATGCGATCTTGAAAACAGGCACGCAAGACATTCCTGGTCTAGCCATTAACGAATTTTTGTGCCTGGAAGTGGCACGAGTGGCTGGCCTCAACGTGCCAGAAACCGTTTTGTCGGAAGATGGGCAAGTGTTGGCGATCGAGCGATTTGACCGTAAGCATGGGCAACCCATCGCGCTTGAAGATTTCTGTTCGATTACGGCCTTTGACCCGGTGAATAAATACAAAGGCTCACTGGAACGCATCGTTGAATTGCACAACGAATATGTGATATCGACCCACCGGCAAGAGAGCGCAAGGCAGCTGTATAAATTAATCTTACTCAACTATGCTTTGCATAATGGGGATGCACATCTGAAGAATTTTGCCTTGGTCTATTCTGATTACGATAATGCGTTTCTTGCCCCCGTTTATGATGTGGTAACGACTTCTGCCTACCCCCATCTTGAAGATCAGCCAGCGCTCACCTTGCAAGGAAAAAAAGTCTGGTGGACAGGAAAACAACTTCGCCAACTCGCTACGACCCGACTGTCATTGCGCGCGCGCGATCTCGATGAAACAGAAAGGTGCATTCACGAGGCCATCGATCAAACGCTGCCATTGGTCTTGCAGATGATGGCGCGTTACCCTAATTTCGGAGAGACAGGGAAGCGTATGGTGATTGAATGGAATCATGGAAAAAAAGATATTACGCTCGTGGGTAAGAAGAGAGTGAAATCGGAGAGTACGGTGTTGGACGACATAAAGTTGTCTGATGTGAAGGTGCAAAAAAAGAAGAATGCAGCTCAGGCAGACTCCCCATTTACCATGAAAAAATAAGCAGCTAGGCTTGCTCCGCTACACCGTCAATACCAATACCAATACCAATACCAATCCCACCGCAACACCTTGTCGACTAACAGTCGTCGCGTTTTTTAAACCCAGAATTTCCATTAGGATTGGCAATGATGATGGATGCACTTTTCGTGGCAGTTTTGCTGCGAATGAGGCGCCAATAGCGAGCTATTGGCAACGAAGAGCAGAAAAAATGACCGAAAATGCGCCATCAGCATG
>JACMRF010000065.1 GCA_014376575.1 Undibacterium sp. | reverse complement strand
GCACGTCAGTTTCAAACCGGGTATCTTCATTCCAAACTGAAGGCTTGTCTGGAAAAATATCAGATTGATGCGCAGTTTCTGGAAGTTGAAATTACAGAATCGGCCATGATGGGCGAGGGAACTGCCGTTATCGCTGAATTGATGGCAATCAGGGAATTAGGAATTAAGTTGTTGGTTGATGATTTCGGTACGGGTTATTCTTCCCTATCGCAACTTCAACGGCTCGATATGGATATATTGAAAGTGGATCGTGTTTTTACCAACGAGTTAGGGCAATCCAGTGAGGGTGAAATATTTTTTAGGGCTATTGTCTCTATGGCCCATGCATTGAACATGCGCGTGGTCGCCGAAGGTGTGGAAACTGTGGAGCAATTGCACATTTTACGTGCCTTGAGTTGCGATGAAATTCAGGGCTACTACATTTCTCGTCCCATCCCTCCAGTGCAAATGGCAGTGTTGATACGACAACAATTTTTGTTGCCTGAAATGAGATTTCCGTTCGCTATTGAAGCTGCATAAAAAGAAATAATTACCTATTGATGTCGACACCCCAATGCCGTTGGCAAAGTCTTTTTGTGTCATTGTTAACACCACGGTATTGCCCTCGGTCATCACTAGTTTGTCACCAAAAATATACCTTGTTTTTTTTCAGGTTCGGTCTAAGCTAATCTTCGGATTGTTCGTATCGCGTCTTTACCGAAAGAGGAAATCATGTTGAGTACGCAAGAAAAAACACATCAGGAAGAGAATTATCTCAATGTACGCGATGTGGTGCAAAGGTGCGATGATTCTATGGCAAGAACGGTTGATCGTGGAATAGGTTTGCAACAATCTGTCGGTACCATGTGCGCGATGGAATACCTGCATTCTGAGGGCATATCTCACCTGATCGCGCAGCGTGTGCTGACACAACCGTCAAGACGTCGAACGTAAATTGAATGTAAGGAAGGATGGCGGAGAGCTTGTGCTTACTTCACCACAAGGTCGGGCGGCATGATGGCTTTTAGATACGTTTGTATGTCGCCTTCTTCTCTTGTTCTTTGCGTAATCCACCAGACATTTCCTTTGCGGATGGCGCATTCTTCCTGATGCGGTGAGATCAGGAAGGAGGCGACTTGCCCAAGGTAGGGCTGGTGCCCGATGATGAGTACAGGTTCGCGGCTATTGGGCCAGTTAGCCGCTGCCAGTACTACTTCTGCGGTGGCATCGGGATCTAGTTCATGTAAGACTTTGAACTTGCGATCCAGTGCCTCCATCGTCTCTCTGGTTCTGAGCGTGGGGCTGACGAGAATGCGGCAACTTTCAGGTAAATTACTATCGAGCCAATACGCCATTTTATTGGCTTGTTTAATCCCTTTTGGTGTGAGCCTGCGAGCCTCGTCCGGTAAATCCAGTCCGCCACGTTCTGCTTCTGCATGTCGCCAGAGAATGAGATCCATCATCGCCTCACTTTATTTTCTTCGAAATTAATGATCTAAATGAGAACCGAGTTGTTCCATTAAAAACCGCTGGGCACAAAACGGCACTTGCTTTGTGCGTGGCTTCTTGCGGTCGTATTGACCTTCCGAATCGAGCACCCAGGCATTGGTATTATCTTTCAGGTAAGGCTCGATCCCTTCAGCCATAATGCGTTTCTTCAGCGATTTCTCTAAGACAGGGAAGGCGACTTCAATGCGCCTGAACAGGTTGCGACTCATCCAGTCTGCGCTACCAAGATATGTGTCATGTGCCAGATCGTTGCGGAAGTAATAGATGCGGCTGTGTTCCAGAAATCGTCCGATAATTGAGCGGACCCGAATGGTTTCAGATAAGCCCGGCACGCCCGGTCGCAAGGTGCACGCACCACGAACGATTAAATCAATTTTTACGCCATCGGCAGAGGCGGCATATAAAGCGCGGATCACGGTTTCATCGACCAGGGCGTTCATCTTGGCGATGATGCGCCCAGGCCTGCCTTCACGCGCGATTCTGGCTTCGTTGCGAATGGCCTTGATGATTTGTGGCTGCAGCGCAAACGGCGCCAGCCACAGGTAATCGAGTTTCTTCGGCTTGGTTAATCCGGTGAGATGGATAAATACTTCATTAACCTCAGCAGCCATCTGGGGATGCGCCGTCAATAAACCAAAATCGGTATAAAATTTAGTCGTGGTTGGGTGATAGTTGCCGGTGCCAAGATGCGCATAGTGGCGCAATACACCACCTTCTTCGCGGCGGATAACTAGCGCCAGTTTGGCATGGGTTTTTAATCCAACTACGCCATATACTACCTGCGCGCCCGCCCGCTCCAGACGGTCTGCCCAGTTAATATTGGCTTCTTCATCAAAGCGCGCCATCAGCTCTACAATCACGGTGACTTCTTTGCCCAGACGCGCTGCGGTAATCAGCGATTCCATCAAATCAGAATTCATGCCGGTACGGTAAATGGTCTGCTTGATGGCGAGTACGTTGGGGTCTAGCGATGCTGACCGGATGAAGTCGATGACGGTCTGAAAAGGCTGAAAAGGGTGGTGCAATAAGATATCTTGTTTGGTCAGCAAACTGAAGATATCTGTGTTGGCGTATCTGGGATTCGATTTGGCGGCAAACGGAGGAAAACGCAAATTGGGTTGGCTGACGTGATCCACCAACTCAGACAGCCTGACCATATTGACCGGGCCATCGACATGGTAGAGCCGATCTTTGCCGAGTGCAAATTGTTGCAATAAGAAACGCGACAAATCCTCAGGGCAGTTTTTCGCCACTTCTAGTCTTACCGCAAGGCCAAATTGACGGCCTTGTAATTCGCCCTGAAGCGCTTGCCGCAGATTTTTGACTTCATCCTCATCTACCCATAGATCACTGTCACGAGTGACGCGAAACTGCGAGTAGGCCAGCACTTCGCGGCCATTAAACAGGTCGCCAATGTGGGCATGAATCACCGATGACAGCAGGCACATGCAAGTGCCCTTGCTGGACAGCTCATCGGGTAGACGGATGACTCGTGGCAACACACGTGGCGCTTTAACAATGGCGATGGCGGTACCGCGGCCAAACGCATCTTTACCGGCAAGCGAGACGATGAAGTTAAGACTTTTATTGACGACTAAGGGAAACGGGTGCGCAGGATCTAATCCGATCGGCGTGAGTAGCGGTCTCACTTCCCGATCAAAATACGCTTTGACCCAAGCGCGTTGGGCTTCGTTTCTTTCCGTATGACGCAGGAGATGAATGCCTTTTTTTGCCAGCTGAGGCAATATTTCGGTGTTTAATACGCCATACTGACGCAGAACGAGCTGATGAGATTCGGTAGCAATGCGATCCATCATTGCCGCAAAGCTAGGATGCGTTGCTATTTCGCCATCGATCGTGTTTTGCGCTAACAGGCTGGCGACACGAACTTCAAAAAATTCATCCAGGTTGCTACCAACGATGCACAGGTAACGCAAACGCTCCATTAAAGGAATGCTGCGATCTTCTGCCTGCGCCAGTACTCGCCAGTTAAATGCGATTTGTGACATTTCCCGGTCAAGGAAAATGGCCGAGCGAGGCAATCCCGTTCTTGCCATGATGGACGTTTCACTTTCACTTGTATGCTTGGGCTGCTTTACGCTGTCGATTTTTACATCGCCTGCTTTCACTGGGGTATCAACCTCATTAGAGGAGGCTTCGTTGATTTGCATAGCGGTTCGCATGTGATATTAGGCGTTATTCGCCGTTGTGTAACGTAGACATGATTGTAAGCAAGCAATGTGACAAGTTTATGACAGATTGTGACAAAGAATCTCCTTATTTCATTGGCGTTTAATATAAGTCATAATCTTGTCATATTCGGCTTGTACAGTTCGTCAAGCGTTCAAGATGTCTTATTGGATGTCTTCAATTTGAAGTTATATTACGTGAAGTTTCAATTTAAACCCGAGGTGAATATGCAATTCAATCGTATTGTTAAATCGTTAGTGATCGCCGTTGGTGCTGCGTTCTCTTTCTCCGTTGCTCCTACTGTTCAGGCTGCTGATATGACAGGTGCTGGCGCTACTTTTCCTTACCCAATTTATGCAAAATGGGCAGAAGCGTACAAAAAAGCGACTGGCAACGGTCTTAATTATCAATCCATCGGCTCTGGCGGTGGTATTAAACAAATCAAGGCTAAAACTGTCGATTTTGGTGCGACAGATATGCCTTTGAAGCTTGAAGAGTTGGAAGCCGAAGGCTTGACACAGTTCCCTGCAATTATTGGCGGCGTGGTGCCTGTCGTAAATATTGAAGGTATTGCGCCAGGTAAAATGAAAATGACGGGTGATGTGTTGGCCGGCATTTACATGGGCAAGATCACTAAATGGAATGCGCCTGAAATTGCAGCAATCAACCCAGGGATGAAGCTTCCAGCAGAAGACATCACTGTTGTGCATCGCTCAGACGGATCTGGCACGACTTTTTTGTGGACCGATTTTTTGTCTAAAGTAAATGCCGAGTTCAAGACAATGGTTGGTTCTTCTACTGCGGTTAAATGGCCAGTAGGCTTGGGCGGTAAAGGCAATGAAGGCGTTGCTGCGAGTGTCAAGCAAATCAAAAATTCTATCGGTTATGTTGAGTACGCTTTTGTTAAGCGTAACAAAATGACTTACACATTGCTGAAGAACGCAGACGGTCAATTTGCTGAGCCGGATGATGAAAACTTTAAATCTGCTGCGGCAAGTGCTGATTGGGCCAAGGCGCCAGGTATGTATCTGGTACTGACAAACCAACCAGGAAAAGCAACGTGGCCAATCACTGGCGCATCGTTTATCTTGATGCACAAGGCACAGGCTGAGGCCGAAAAAGGCAAAGAAGTATTGAAGTTCTTTGACTGGGCTTTCAAAAATGGCGGCGCGATGGCAACAGAATTGGAATATGTTTCCTTGCCAGCACCAGTTGTGAAGTTGATTGAAGACAACTGGAAAGCCAAGATCAAGGACGCATCTGGTAAAGCAGTCTGGTAAGTCTGGTTTTACCTTATTATTTTTGATGTGAAAAATGTAAGCAAATAGTGAGAAGTATCTGGATATTTGCTTATTTGTAGACGTTGATTTGAGGCCATTGGTCTCAGATCAACGTTTCGAGATCTTAGATGGAAACAAAATTCCATGCATACCCAACAAGCTGAAATGCCTATGTCAGTCATGCCATCAACCAGTCAGCCGCCGAGTCACTCATCAGAGCAGGATCTGAGTTCTCAGGTGGATATGGTCGCAGTAATGCGTCGACAACAGTGGCAAGATTTTTTGTTTCATAAATTGACCTTCAGTTTCGCTTTGTTGGTGCTGTTGGTCTTAGTCGGCATCATCATTTCACTGTTCATTAATGCCTGGCCTGCGATGAAGGAATTTGGCTTCGCCTTCGTGACGACAATAGAGTGGGACCCAGTCAATGATAAATACGGCGGTCTGATCGCTATCGTCGGCACCTTGGCCACCTCAGTGATCGCCCTGTTGATTGCCTTCCCCATTAGTTTTGGTATCGCTTTGTTTTTGACGGAAATCTGCCCTGCGTGGCTCAAGCGTCCATTAGGAACTTCAATAGAATTATTAGCGGGTGTGCCTAGTATAATTTACGGCATGTGGGGCTTGTTTATTTTTGCACCCTTGTTTGCCGACTACGTTCAACCTGCACTGGCCCATACCTTGGGGAAACTCCCCGTGATTGGTGTTTTATTCTCTGGACCTATGATAGGTATCGGTATTTTGACTGCAGGCGTTATTCTCGCCGTGATGATCATTCCGTTTATCTCGTCTGTCATGCGCGATGTATTTGAAGTCGTGCCTCCAGTATTAAAAGAGTCTGCCTACGGTCTGGGTTGCACCAAATGGGAAGTAGTCAGAAAAATCGTATTGCCTTATACAAAAATAGGCGTGGTCGGTGGCGTGATGCTGGGTTTGGGGCGCGCTTTGGGTGAGACGATGGCGATCACTTTCGTGATCGGTAATGCGCATAAATTATCTTGGTCGCTGTTCGCTCCGGGTAATAGCATCGCCTCGACACTCGCGAATGAATTTGCTGAAGCAGAAACGGTATTGCATACGTCTTCCTTGTTCCTACTCGGCCTCATACTCTTTGTGATTACCTTTGTCGTTTTATCCGCAGCAAAGTTGATGCTGTTGGGATTGAGTAAAAAAGAAGGGACAAAATAATGGATAAGCCAATCATTGCAGTTAAAAACCCGGTGTATCAGGGGCGTCTCAGGATGCATAGAATAGGGATTGCCTTATCGTCGCTCGCAATGGCGGTGGGTGTTTTTTTCTTGATGTGGATCTTGTTTACCTTATTGCTCAAAGGTTTTTCTGCCTTGAGCCCGAGTAT
>JACMRF010000064.1 GCA_014376575.1 Undibacterium sp. | reverse complement strand
GGCGGTGTCGTCGCGAGCAAAAACTAAGTTGTCCAATGTTTTTCCCGCGCCTGAAAAGAGGCGGCGAAAAAAATCGAGGCGACCTGTGCCTGTGCGAATTGGCTGGCATATCTATGTCTATTACGGCTTGTTAGCGATCGGAGTAGGGCTCGTCGGGTACTATGTTTTTATTCATTCCTTTATGTAGTTATTGGAAACTTCACGGATGTTTCACGTGAAACAACGATCTTATTTTCGCAAAATGAGCTATTTCAAAATAAGTTCAAGGTAAAAGCAATTATAATCGTCCCTCTTCAGATCCATTTAAGTCAAAGCATTCCATGTTCTATCCAAAAGAGTTTGATGTAATTGTTGTTGGTGGCGGTCACGCTGGTACAGAAGCTGCCTTGGCGGCGGCACGTATGGGCCAAAAAACCTTGTTATTGACGCATAACATCGAAACTTTAGGTCAGATGTCATGCAACCCGTCTATTGGTGGGATCGGCAAAGGCCATTTAGTTAAAGAAGTGGATGCTATGGGTGGAGCAATGGCCATAGCGACC
This sequence comes from Undibacterium sp., assembly GCA_014376575.1. Next base: position 3,840 of record JACMRF010000064.1, on the reverse strand, counting down.
GATGAGGCGGGAATACAATTTCGTATTCTTAACTCATCAAAAGGGCCGGCAGTCAGGGCTACCCGAGCTCAAGCCGATAGGATTCTGTATAAGCAGGCAATTCGTAGTCGCCTTGAAAATCAAGAAAATTTATGGATTTTTCAACAGGCCGTTGATGATCTCATTGTTGAAGGTGATAGGGTTGTTGGTGCGGTAACGCAGATTGGCGTGCGATTTCGCTCGCGCTCGGTCGTGCTGACTGCGGGTACTTTTTTGGATGGAAAGATTCATGTTGGGCTGAATAATTACTCAGCTGGTAGAGCAGGTGATCCGCCTGCGGTATCTTTGTCGTTACGCTTGAAAGAGCTTTCACTTCCGCAAGGGCGCTTAAAGACAGGTACTCCACCGCGGATTGATGGACGTAGTATTGATTTTTCAGTCATGCAAGAACAGCCGGGTGACTTAGATCCTATCCCGGTGTTTTCGGTGATGGGTAATGTTGCGATGCATCCAAGACAGTTGCCTTGCTGGATTACGCATACTAACCAAAAAACCCACGATATTATCCGCGCTGGACTAGATCGCAGCCCGATGTATACCGGTGTGATTGAAGGAGTTGGCCCGCGATACTGCCCTTCGATTGAGGACAAGATACATCGATTCGCGGGTAAAGAGTCACACCAAATTTTCTTGGAGCCTGAAGGACTGACAACTAACGAATATTATCCTAACGGCATTTCTACTAGCTTGCCATTCGATGTTCAACTTGATCTGGTGCGCTCGATGCGCGGCATGGAGAACGCCTATATCTTGCGACCCGGATATGCGATCGAATATGATTATTTCGATCCGCGTGGTCTGAAAACATCTCTCGAAACACGTCAGATTAAAGGTTTATTTTTTGCTGGTCAGATTAACGGAACTACCGGGTACGAAGAAGCGGCGGCGCAAGGCATGCTGGCAGGATTGAATGCTGCCTTGCTGACCCAGGGGCGAGATGCCTGGGTGCCTCGTCGCGACGAAGCCTATTTAGGTGTGCTGGTAGATGATTTGACGACCAAAGGCGTACAAGAGCCTTACCGGATGTTCACCAGTAGGGCTGAATTTCGTTTGAGTTTGCGTGAAGACAACGCTGATATGCGTTTGACGGAAGTTGGTCGCCGTCTCGGCTGTGTCAGCGACGCCCAATGGGAAAAGTTCGAGAAAAAGCGCGAAGCTGTTTCACGTGAAACAGAACGTCTCAAATCAACTTGGGTCAGTCCGCGACTGTTAGACGATGCGGAAGGTGAGCGCGTTGTAGGGAAGGCGCTAGAACGGGAGTATTCGCTGGCCGATTTGCTAGGCCGACCGCATGTAACTTATGACACCTTGATGAGTCTTCAAGGTAAAGAGGGGCAGCAACTGGCTGGGCCTGGCGTTGCCGATGCCGCAGTCAAGGAACAAGTGGAAATTCAAATTAAGTACTCTGGCTATATTGGTAGGCAAGCCAAAGAAGTGGAGCGACATGCTTACTTTGAAAATCTCAAAATGCCGGACGATTTCGATTATCTTGAAGTGAATGGCTTGTCGGTAGAGGTAAAGCAAAAGCTCAACAGCCACAGGCCAGAAAGCTTGGGACAATGTGGCCGAATATCTGGCGTTACACCAGCGGCAATTTCATTATTGTTGGTACATTTGAAGAAGCGTGGATTTAAGGGTTTTGTTGCTACTGAAGCGGATGTTGCTGGTGTTGAGCTGTGAGTGCGTTTAATCGCGATACGCTAACGGTGATGTTGCGTGAAGGCGTTAAGTCGTTACCGCTCTCATTGACCGACACACAAATCGAGCAAATGATTTCCTATCTGGCGTTATTGTCGAAATGGAATTCAGTCTATAACCTGACTTCGGTGCGCGACCCTAATGAGATGGTAAAGCAGCATTTGCTTGATTCGTTGTCCGCTGCGCATGCGTTCAGAGACGCCAACAATGTATTGGATGTTGGTTCTGGAGGAGGGCTACCCGGGATGATTTTGGCGATTACCTATCCGGCGATACGGTTCTCGATGGTTGATACCGTTAACAAAAAAACGGCATTTTTGTCACAAGCGAAGACCGAGTTGGCATTAGCTAACGTGACGATTTATACAGGGCGAGTTGAGGCTTTGCAGGTAACACAAAAATATGACGTGATTACGTCGCGTGCTTTTTCTGAATTATGTAATTTTGTGACTTGGGCCGGGCACTTACTAGCCGATGGCGGGAAATTCATCGCCATGAAGGGCGTTGCGCCTAAGGAAGAGATCGAGCGCTTGCCTGTCGGATGGAAAGTAACGGCGATAGAGCCACTTTCCGTTCCTGGTTTAGACGTAGAGCGTCACTTGATCGTGATCGAAAAAGAGTCACTCTGAAGTCGGTTTTTGAGTCCGAAGCAAAACTTACCGTAAAGTAAAATGGCAAAAATTTTTTGTATCGCTAACCAAAAAGGCGGAGTGGGTAAGACCACCACTACGGTCAATCTAGCCGCAGGCTTGGCAAAACTTGATCAACGAGTTTTACTGGTAGATCTTGACCCCCAAGGTAATGCCACGATGGGAGCCGGTATTAATAAGGCAAAGCTGACGGCATCAATTTATCAGGTGCTTTTGGGTATGGCTGATGCTAAATCGGCCATACAAAGATCTGAGGCAGGTAAATTTGATGTGCTTCCCTCGAACCGCGAATTGGCGGGTGCTGAAGTCGAAATGGTGGAACTTGAAAATAGAGATAAGCGTTTGCGCGTTGCTTTAGCGGAAGTAAGTGCTGATTACGATTTTATTTTAATTGATTGCCCACCGGCGTTGTCGATGCTGACATTAAACGGATTGTGCGCCGCTCACGGGGTAATTATTCCCATGCAATGCGAATATTATGCGTTAGAAGGCTTATCGGATCTAGCCAACACCATCAAAAAAGTATCCGCCAACCTGAACCCCGATCTAAAAATTGTTGGGTTGTTGCGCGTAATGTTCGATCCTCGTATGACGCTGTCGCAGCAAGTGTCAGATCAACTCGAACAGCATTTCGGCGATAAAGTTTTTAAAACGCTTATTCCACGAAACGTACGCCTAGCAGAAGCTCCCTCTTACGGCATACCAGGTGTGGTGTTTGATCCATCTTCCAAAGGTGCCCAAGCCTATATAGCCTTTGGCGCAGAAATGGTAGAGCGCATTAAGTTGTTGGACAATAAGGTGGACGTAAAATAATGGCAACGAAGAAACAAAAAGGATTGGGGCGCGGTTTGGACGCTTTGTTTGATGGTGCAGGTGATTTTAGTGATGCAAGCTTAACTGTTACAGGTGCTCCCACCAGTCTCTTTATAACGCAAATGCAAGCAGGTAAGTATCAGCCACGAACAAGAATGGATGAGGGCGCCTTAACCGAGCTCGCCGCTTCCATCAAGGCGCAAGGTTTAATGCAGCCCATATTGGTACGACCCATAGGTCAAACTAACGGCGTTACACGATATGAAATAATCGCTGGCGAGCGACGTTTTCGTGCATCACAAATGGCGGGTTTGGAGGAGGTACCCGTACTTGTCAAAGATGTTGACGATCAAGCTGCCGCGGCAATGGCACTTATTGAAAATATCCAACGCGAAGATCTCAATCCACTCGAAGAAGCACAAGGCATACATCGATTAATTACTGATTTTTCTTTTACTCACGAGCAAGCTGCGAGCGCAGTTGGTCGTTCTCGCAGTGCAGTATCGAACCTCTTGCGGTTGCTTAATCTTGCGAAACCCGTTCAGACGATGCTTATGGCGGGCGATATTGACATGGGCCATGCGCGTGCTCTGTTAGCGACAGATGCGGCAACGCAAATTCAATTGGCAAATCAAGTCAT
>JACMRF010000063.1 GCA_014376575.1 Undibacterium sp. | reverse complement strand
AGGCCTGGTCTCTTGGGCCGCCGAGGCAGCGGAGGGCGGCGCCTTCTCTGCCGGAGCCGACTTGCAGGCGATGTTGCCCTTCTTTATGTCGGGCGGCGTAAAAGCCATCGAACCAGCTATCGTACGCTTGCAACAAGCGCATCAAGGGCTGAAATATGCCAATGTGCCTGTAGTCGCAGCAGTCGCCGGTTTGGCACTGGGCGGTGGATGCGAGTTGATGATGCACGCTGCCAAGCGCGTTGCCTCGATTGAATCGTATATCGGCTTGGTCGAAGTCGGTGTCGGTCTCATTCCTGCCGGTGGTGGCCTGAAAGAGGCTGCAGTACGTGCTGCTAAAGACGCAAAAGGCACTGACCTGTTGCAGTTCCTGAAGAACTATTTCACTAACGCAGCGACCGCAGCTGTATCCAAGTCAGCTCTGGAAGCGCAGAAGATGGGCTATTTGTCAGCTGATGACGTGATCGTGTTCAACGCCTACGAGTTGCTCCATGTTGCCAAGGTAGAAGCGCGCGCCATGTTCGATGCTGGCTATCGCGCACCGATGAAAGCGCCGGTACCGGTCGCTGGTCGCTACGGCATGGCAACCATCACTGCACAGCTGGTCAATATGCGTGACGGCGGCTTTATTTCTGCACACGATTACAAACTGGGCGCGATGATTGCTGAGATTGTTTCTGGCGGTGAAATCGAAAACGGCGCGATCGTGAATGAACAATGGTTGCTCGATCTGGAGCGCAAGGCGTTTATGGAATTGCTGAATCATCCTAAGACGCAAGAGCGCATCATGGGCATGATGCAAACCGGCAAACCAGTCCGCAACTAAATCGGGAGCACTCAAAAATGACTAAACAACTTCAAGACGCCTACATCGTAGCCGCAACCCGTACCCCGATCGGTAAATCTGGTCGCGGTATGTTCAAGAACACACGCCCGGATGATTTGCTGGTACGCGTATTGCAATCTGCTTTGGCACAAGTGCCTAACCTCGATCCTAAATTGATCGAAGATGCGATTGTTGGCTGCTCTTTCCCTGAAGCCGAGCAAGGCAGCAATCTGGCGCGTATGGCCGTATTGCTGGCCGGTTTGCCAAAATCGGTAGGGGGCATTACCGTCAATCGTTTCTGCGCATCCGGTATTAGCGCTGTGGCGATGGCGGCTGATCGCATTCGCGTCGGCGAGGCTGATGTGATGATTGCTGCCGGTGCCGAATCAATGTCGATGGTGCCGATGATGGGTCACCATCCATCGATGAACATGGGTATTTTCAAGGATGAAAATATCGGCATGGCTTACGGTATGGGCTTGACTGCGGAGAAGGTTGCCCAGCAATGGAAAATCTCGCGTGAAGCACAAGATGCGTTCGCTCTGCAATCGCATCAACGTGCTATCGCTGCGCAAAATGCTGGTTACTTCGATGCGGAAACTACCTCAGTTGAGATCATAGAACGTGTCGCTAATTTGGCGACTGGTCAGATTGAATTGAAGACACGTACCGTGAATCGCGATGAAGGTGCGCGTCCAGAAACTTCTCTTGAAGGCTTGGCAAAACTGCGTCCAGTATTTGCCGCCAAAGGTAGCGTCACTGCCGGTAACAGCTCACAAACCTCGGATGGCGCTGGTGCACTGATCCTGGTCAGCGAAAAAATCCTGAAGCTCTTCAACCTGACTCCGTTGGCACGTTTCGCGTCTTTCGCAGTACGCGGCGTTCCACCAGAAATCATGGGTATCGGCCCTAAAGAAGCGATTCCTGCGGCTTGCCGCGCGGCTGGCATTACGCAAGATCAGATTGACTGGTTTGAACTCAACGAAGCCTTTGCGGCACAATCTTTGGCGGTGGTGCAAGACCTCGGTCTCGATCCAGCCAAGGTCAACCCTATGGGTGGCGCGATTGCTCTGGGCCATCCGCTCGGCGCAACGGGCGCGATTCGTTCTGCTACGACCATCCACGCTTTGCATCGTAATAACTTGAAATACGGTATGGTGACGATGTGCGTCGGTACAGGCATGGGCGCCGCCGGTATTTTTGAACGCATGTAAGCGTTGCAAAAAATGTCGCTGTACTGATCATAATTTGAATAAGCCGCGCTCAATGTGCGGCTTATTTTTTACGTAAAAGGGAAAAACATGGATATCTTGACGCATAAAGAAAACGGCATTTTAACGATCAGTTTTAATCGCCCCGAAAAGAAGAACGCCATCACCGCGGCCATGTATCAAGCCATGGCTGACGCCTTGATAGAAGCAGAAACCGATGTGGCAGTACGCGTGATTCTGATTACTGGTAAGCCAGAGATTTTTACTGCCGGCAATGATCTGGAAGACTTCATGAAAAATGCCGCCAGTCTGGCGTCCGATACAGTGCCACCGGTGTACCAGTTCATGCAGGCGTTGAACCAATCTGGTAAGCCAGTGATCGCTGCAGTGAGTGGCGCTGCGGTAGGTATCGGCACCACGCTGCTGATGCATTGCGATCTGATCTATCTGGCCGACAATGCCAAGCTCTCTATGCCCTTCACGCAATTGGGTCTGTGCCCGGAATTCGCTTCCAGCATGATCTTTCAGCAAATCGTCGGCTATCAGCGCGCCGCTGAAAAACTCATGTTCGGCGAGGCGTTCACCGCGCAGGAAGCTTACGATATGGGCTTTGTGAACAAGGTGCTGCCAATAGAAGAATTGCTACCTTATGCGCAGCAGCAAGCGGCTAAGCTGGCGGCTCTGCCGGCTGCCTCGGTTCGTGTGACCAAACGTCTGATGAAGGGTAATCAGCCAAACGAAGTAGTAACGAAGATGAGGGAGGAAAATCAGTATTTCGCCACCATGTTAAATGCACCTGAAGCGAAGGAAGCATTCACGGCTTTTTTCCAAAAACGTAAGCCAGATTTTTCCAAATTCAATTAACCCGCTTACGCACAGTTGCTGATTCGGATTTGTTGACGATAATCGCGTTTTTGAAACAAATCCGAAGAAACCCTTTTGTTTGGAAGGTAATTGCTTGCACGTGAGGGTTTTTGTCTTTATTGTTTATGTCAGAAAATAATGTGGTGGTTTGTCATATATTTTCAATAACAATTAAAACATTCCTTGGAGACAGCATGAATTTTGCATCAAGTATGAATCGCCGATTTGCTTTACTCGGCGTGGTATCGGCCTTATTTTTTTCCTCCCCCGTTTTTGCAGAAACGACGGTTGCTGGAGTCAAATTTGACGATACTGCGCAGGTTGGTAATCAAACGCTCAAATTGAATGGCGCTGGTGTCCGTTATAAGGTAATTTTTAAGGTGTATGTGGCGGCGATGTATTTGCCGGAATTAAAATCCACCACCGCGGAAGTGTTGGCCTTGCCGGGTGCAAAACGCGTCACTTTAGTGATCATGCGCGACCTCAGTAGCGACGATCTGGGCCTGCGTTTTATGGAAGGCTTGAAGAAGAATCTGGAAGTGTCCGAAAGAGCTAAATTGATAGGCGGGATGCTGACTTTCGGTCAAATGTTTTCCTTGATTCCGGGCATGAAGAAAGGCGATATTCTGACCATCGATTGGGTTCCCGGTACCGGTGTTGTCAGTCAATATAACGGTAAGAAATTAGGCGAAACGATACCCGATCCTAACTTTTATAATGCTGTGCTGAAAATCTGGTTAGGCAATCATCCTGCCGATGAGCCGCTCAAGCATAAAATGTTGAACGACAAGAGTGAAGAAGTAACGCGCTAAATCGCGATGTAGATCCTCGTGCATGACATGCGCGAGGATTTTTCGCTCTTGCACAGCGCGGTGCGCCACCATCTCGCCATATTTACAAAACCTCCCCCTGCTAACGCGCAATGTTCATGCGCTTCTTCAGCCTGTCTGCCCTGTAAGCCATGCTGGATGCGGGTTTCGGGCCTGCTCACTATTCAACCCAGATTTTCCATTAGCGCACCTGCGGTGCTATTGGCATGCTGACGGCGCATTTTCGGTCATTTTTTCTGCTCTTCGTTGCCAATAGCTCGCTATTGGCGCCTCATTTGCAGCAAAACTGCCTCGAAAAGTGCATCCATCATCATTGCCAATCCTAATGGAAATTCTGGGCTTAACCGCACGTCGGGATGTAGCCCGTGATGAATCTGACCCAGTTTGACGCTAAAGATGCTTCAGCCACGGCTGATTGTCGGCCATCACTGTGCCATGCTGTTACAATAGTGCCCGAAGCAGGCTAGACAATCGCTGGCTTTGGTGTGAGCCAAAGCGGGAGGAAGGTCCGGACTCCATAGAGCAGGGTGACGGCTAACGGCCGTACGTTGAAAGCCAAGGCGCAAGCGGAGGTATAAGACGAGGAATAGGGCCACAGAGACGAGCGTATTTAGTTACGGTGAAACGCGGTAACCTCCACCCGGAGCAATTTCAAATAGGCACGCGTTGAGGCGGCTCGCGGAGCGTGCGGGTAGAAAGCTTGAGCCTGGGAGTAATCCCCGGCCTAGAGGAATGATTGTCATAGCATGAGGCAACAATGCCAAGTGCCGTAACAGAATCCGGCCTATCGGCCTGCTTCACTTTTACCTTTCCTCATTGATCAAACATAAGCAGAAGATTTTCTTGTGCTTTGTCCTTTGTTATTCTCTTGCATCATTCTGTTACGATGTAATTAAACTAGATAATTTCCAGTGCTACACTTGAAACGTGGCGTAAATCATTTTCAATGAATGAAAAATCAAGACGCTCATCGTGTTGAAACGTCGGTTTTGATGTAGCGCCTGACTGTTGAATTCTTAGTACACTTAATTTGCACGCAATATAAGGGTGGTGCATGGAGAAAATAATACGCAATCGTGAGCCTTGGGATATGCCGACGAACGCGTTTTTAATCTGTGTCAGCTTGATCATTGTTGCCATCGTGGGCCAAACATGGTGGTCGATCACTCAGGATAAGTTACTTACTTTATCGAGCGCTCAAGAAAATAGTTATCTGACGGTGCGTATTCTGGAAGAACATGCTAGCCGCATGTTGCATGATGCCTCCCGCGCTACTGGTGCCGTATCCGAAGAAATCCAAAACGAAAGTGAAAAAATCTGGAACGATGAAACTGCCGTGCGGCAGATTCTTGTTGATGAGCGCGAGGATTCACAATTTCTTCTATCGATTTCGGTGATGGATGTAAAAGGAGCGATGCTGGCGACTTCATTACAATTTCCAGCCGAAAAAATAAATTTCCTTCAGCAGCCACAAATCAACTTTCTGTTAAAGCATTCTGGTGACAAAAACGTCGTCGTCGGCAGGCCCGTCAACATCAAACGGACAGAGCAATGGGTATTGCCAGTAGCTAAGAACATGTATGCGAAAGACGGAAAATATCTGGGAGTGATATAGGCCGAAATCAAACTCCGCTATTTTCAGGACTTTTACGAGCGCTTGGTAGCAGATGGCGGCGAGACTATTTCACTGCTCGAAAAGGACGGTAGTGTATTGATCCGCGCACCTTCGTCTGGTCGTGAAGCAAACCTTAATAGCACCAGCAATGAACTTAAAGATGAGATCAAGTCTGACGCAATCGATGGGATAGCGACGGGAGTTTCAATGCCCGGTGGCACGACTACGCTGGCGCACACTTTTCGAAAAATGCCTGATTTCCCCTTCCCTTTAGTGTACGGCAAAGACGTCGATAAAATTTTAGTCGATTGGCAGCGTTGAGCTTGACAAAAAATACTTTTTTCAGGCTTGATGATCTTGTTTGCCATTGCTCTTTCTGCTCTTTCAATATGTCAAATGCGCCGTTTGCTCGACACTCGTGAGAAACTTTCTGACGGTGAACTTCGTTACAGAATGTTATTTCAGGATGCGCAAGATGCGATCCTTTTGATCATTAAAGATTATCTCTATGTCGATGCAAATAATGCAGCATTGCACTTGTTAGGCTTTAGTAAGCGTGAAGAATTGGTGGACATGAACGTCGGAAAATTTTCAACTGAGTCGCAATCTGTCCGACATATGCCTCATTTGAAAAAAGAGGAGCTAATCAAAGGTTTAATCGATGCCGCTTTCGCGGGCGTTGTACAACGATTTGATTGGGTAACTAAGCGTCATGGTGTCTATATGCACAGCGACATTACCTTAAGCAGGGTGGAGATCGCGAATGAAACCTTGATTTTTTGTATTATGCGCGATGTCAATTCCAGAAAATTCATTGAGCATTGGTTAGAAGGGCAAAATCAATTATTGCAACTTATCGGTAGTAGTGAAGATCTCCATTCAATATTGGAAGAGACTTATCAATTTGTTGAAAAGACTACACCGCAATGGCGTTGTGGAATTCAGTTGTTAAATGATGAGCAGTATTGCTTTAAGCAGTCTATTGGTAGCCATTTTCCTGAGATATTGCAGCAGCAACTTCAAGATATGCCGGTCAGCTATGGCAATGGTGCCTGGAGTGAGGCGGTATGAGAAGCGGTACCAGTTTGGGTTGCCGACATACAGCGTGCACCTTCGATGCAATTTGTGAATCAGCTAGAGAGCTTAAGAAATTCTGGCGCCTGCGGTGCATGGCCCATTATGGGGAAAAATGGTTAATTACTGGGTACCTTCACCTTATTTGTCGAGGCCAGTATTCCACTTAGTAATGATGATTTGAGTTTAATTAGCATCACCACGGATATCGCCAGTATCGCCATTGAGGGTAAGCGCTCAGAAGATAAAGTATTGAAACTTGCTCATTATGATGAACTCACTGATTTGCCTAATCGCTTTCAATACAATCAGCACCTCGCCAAGTCTCTGGCTCATGCTGAGAGAAATAAATCGCAGCTTGCTGTGTTATTTTTAGATCTCGACCGTTTTAAAAATATCAACGATACCTTTGGACATGATGAGGGCGATAAAGTATTGAGTAACGTCGCCCTTCGTTTCACGAGCTGTCTGCGGGAATCCGACACGATAGCAAGGGTGGGTGGGGACGAGTTTATTTTGCTGGTCGGTCAGTATAGTACGCCCAAAGATCTTGCTGATATCGCAGATAAGTTGTTGATTGCTGCAGCTTTGCCATTTGATATTTACGGCCAGGAATGTCAGTTGAGCGCCAGTATTGGAATCGCTACGTTTCCGGACGATGGACGTGATGCGCAAACGCTAATGAAGAATGCGGATATTGCAATGTATCGCGCTAAAAATAAAGGAAAAGATAATTATCAATTTTATGCTTCTGAAATGAATGTACATACGATTGAACGTTTGGCATTCGAGGCTAGATTGCGGCGCGCCTTGGAACGTCGCGAATTTGTTGTTTATTACCAGCCTAAAATTGACGTCAATAGCGGGCAGATCGTGGGTGCGGAGGCATTGGTGCGCTGGAATCATCCTGAGCGCGGCATCTTGCTTCCTGGTGAGTTCATTTCACTCGCCGAAGAAGCGGGCCTTATTGGCCGTATAGGAATGCTGGTACTTGATATCGCCTGTAGGGATATTACTGCATTCATAACAGCAGATAAAAATTTTGGTCGGGTGGCAATTAAGTTATCTGGCGCGCAATTTAATGATGTGCAGTTGTTAGCGGACGTAAATAGCGTCGTTGATTTTTGGCGCATTGATCCAAGTAACATTGAATTTGAAATTACTGAAAGTATGGTCATGCATAACCGTGACCAAGCCATTATTCTGATGGATGGCTTAAAGTCGGCAGGCCTTACTCTTTCGATAGACGATTTTGGTACTGGTTATTCATCTTTGGCGTATCTAAAACGTTTTCCAGTTGATAGCGTTAAAATCGATCGGTCTTTCATCAAAGACATGCCTGACGATCCTAATGATACTGCAATCGTATTGGCAATCGTCGCCATGGCATATACACTAGGGCTGAAGGTGATCTCTGAAGGCGTTGAGTCCGAACTGCAATTGCAAACCTTAGTTGAATCTCGCTGCAATCAATACCAAGGATTTTATTTTAGTAAAGTGATCTTCGAAAGCGAATTTCTGGCAATGCTCGAAAAACAAGCTAAGGCGTCTTTGTTCTAAGCTCTTTTGTATTTTTCCACTTCCAGCTCCCTGCAATTTCAAGCACTTATACACATGTGTAAATGTGAAGTGCTACTTTCACTACCCATCGTAAGTCCATAATTTATTGGAATATTCTGCTTTTTACTTAATTTAAGTAAGTGCGCTAAGTCCTTGACTTCATTAAAGAATTTCATATTTCCGACCCTAAATTTGCTTGACCGAGCTCAAGTCATATACTAAAGTGGGCGATAGTGTGAAAAAGTGTATTTTAGTGGTGAATATTTTTTATATCCCCCTGGCAACTCAAGTAAATAGTTAATACTATTTTTGTAAAAGAGGTAATTAGCGTGTTTCAAGGTGTATCGGCCCTCAGTTTGGATGCTAAAGGTAGGATGTCAATTCCTGCCAAGCATAGGGACGCGCTCGCCTTGCAATGCGAGGGGCGCATTACCCTGACGCGTCATCCGCACGGATGTCTGTTGTTATTTCCCCGCCCAGTTTGGGAAAAACACCGTGAACAGATAGCCGCCTGGCCGATGTCGGCGCGCGCTTGGCAGAGAATTTTTCTTGGTAACGCTTCGGACGTTGATATGGATGGGGTTGGACGTATCTTAGTTGCGCCTGAGTTGCGCAATGCGGTAGGGCTTCAACGTGACGTCATGCTACTCGGCATGGGAACACATTTTGAGATTTGGGATTCTGCCCAACTTGTTGAAAATGAAGCGCAGGCGATCGCTGGCGGCATGCCCGATGCTTTAAGTAATTTTTCTTTTTGATTGAATGTAATGACCATTAATCAAAAGGAAGAATTAACCCACCAAACGGTGTTGTTGAACGAGGCTGTTGATGCGTTGGCATTGTCAGCTGACCGCGCTGGCGGTATTTATGTCGACGGTACTTTTGGCCGCGGTGGACATAGCCGAAAAATTTTACAGCAACTTAATGCAGCAGGTCGCCTGATTGCGTTCGATAAAGACACTCAGGCAATTGCTAACGCACAGCAAATTATTGATCCACGCTTTGAGATAGTTCACGACAGTTTTGCATCCATGGACCATGAGTTTTCTGCGCGTGGAATTACCCAGGTCAATGGTATTTTAATGGATTTGGGGATTTCATCCCCTCAAGTAGATGACGCTGGGCGTGGTTTTAGCTTTAGGTCGGATGGTCCGCTCGACATGCGCATGGACATAACCCGTGGTATTTCTGCGCAGGAGTGGTTGGCGGTCGCAGATGAAGAACTCATTGGAAAGGTAATAAAAAATTATGGGGAAGAACGGTTTGCTTTTCAGATTGCAAAGGCGATTGTTGCTCGCCGGCAGGTCGAGCCCATTTCAAGTACTGGGCAGCTTGCAGGGATCGTCGCACACGCCGTCAAAACTCGCGAGAAGGGCAAGGACCCGGCAACTCGCACCTTTCAGGCTATACGGATTTTTATCAATAAGGAATTGGAAGATCTCGAAATAGGATTGGCCGCAGCCTACACAAGGCTGGCTCCGTTTGGTCGAATGACCGTGATTAGTTTTCATTCTTTGGAAGATAGAATTGTTAAGCAATTTTTTGCCTCTAAAGTAAATGTATTGCAACCAGACCGACGCTTGCCTATTCGCACCGTCGATCTGCCTAAGGCACAAATGAAGCTGATCGCTAAGTTAAAGCCATCAGATCAAGAAGTGGCGCAAAACCCAAGGGCACGTTCCGCTATCATGCGCGTAGCAGAGCGCTTGCCTGGGGTCTCGTTATGAGCGGTCGCCTGAGTTTTACTTTTGCCATCGTTTTGATCGTATGCGCATTGTCACTCATCAACTCGCAATATCAAGCGCGCAGATTATTTATTGAACTAGAGCGCGCCCAATCCCTGGGTAAACAGTACGAGTTGCAATGGACGCAGTTAAAGCTTGATCAGTCGACATATGGCAAGCATGCGCGAATCGAAGCAACTGCCACTAGGGAACTTGATATGGTTCCAGTGACACCTGAACGCACCCAATATTTAACCGCAGTGGTGGTTAAATGAGTCGCGTAGCAAGCACATCACGCACTGTGGCGGGCAAGGGCAGACCGTTTTCTTCAAGCCCTATCTTGGCGGTGAAACTACCGGTCTGGCGTTCGCGATTTGTTTTGTTTCTTTTGTTCGCTGCATTTATCGGTTTGGTTGTGCGAGCCCTGTGGTTGCAAGGAATGACAACGGAATTTCTACAAGCGCAAGGTGCAACGCGCTATGCCCGGACCTTGGAATTGCCCGCCACGCGAGGCAGAATTACAGATAGAAATGGTCAGGTGCTCGCATCATCAGTACCGGTAAAGGCGATATGGGCGATACCAGATGATGTACTAGAAGCGCCAAAGGAAAAAATTCAGCAGCTGGCTACTTTACTTGGGATGCCAGAAACGGATTTGCGCAAGAAACTAGATTCAGACAGACAATTTGTTTATTTGAAACGGCAAGTAGAACAAGATGTCGCAGACAAAATTACTGCGTTGGGTATTGCGGGAATTGAAACCCGTAAAGAATATAAGCGCTTTTATCCCGAAGGCGAAGTCATGGCACATGTGGTCGGCTTCACCAATGTTGAAGACGTCGGACAAGAAGGCATCGAACTGGCGTCAGAAAAAAATCTGGCTGGCAAAACAGGGAGTCGTCGCGTCATTAAAGACCGGCTTGGTCGCATCGTTGAAGATATTGAATCTATCCGTGAGCCACATGACGGAAAAGAACTTACTTTGTCTATTGATAGCAAGGTTCAATATATCGCCTATACCCATTTGAAAGAGGCTCTGGAAAAACATAAGGCTAAGGCAGGCGGAGCGGTTGTTCTCGATGTGAATACCGGCGAGGTGCTGGCACTGGTTAATTTGCCTACCTATAATCCAAATGATCGTTCAGTATTAACTGGTGCTCAATTACGTAATCGTGTGATGACGGATACTTTTGAGCCAGGATCAACTTTGAAACCATTCACGGTGGCACTGGCATTGGATACTGGTCGTGTCACGCCGGATACGCAAATTCAGACCGCGCCCGGCAGTATGACGATAGGTACGCAGACGATACACGACGCGCATAAACAGGGTGTGCTTTCAGTCGCTCAGGTAATACAGAAATCATCCAATATCGGTACTGTCAAAATGGCGTTGCAAATGCCGCCACAAGAAATGTGGGAAATGTTTACGACAGTAGGATTTGGACAGCAGCCAAAATTTGGTTTTCCTGGCGCAGTCGCTGGCCGTCTTCGTAGCTTTAAGACCTGGAGGCCCATTGAACAAGCCACTATGAGTTACGGGCATGGGATTTCTGTTTCTCTGATTCAAATCGCACGGGCTTACATGATTTTTGCACGAAATGGTGACACGATACCTTTAACTTTTCAAAAATCGCTGGATGTGCCTATAGCCCATCGCGTTATTTCTGAAAAAACAGCGCTACAAATGCGCATGATGTTGGAGAGCGTAACAGAACCGGGCGGAACAGGAACGCAGGCGCGCATCGCTGGCTACCGTGTAGCAGGGAAAACAGGCACTGCTCATAAACTCGAAGGCGGGCGTTATGTGAATAAATATGTAGGTGATTTCGTTGGCTTTGCCCCTGTATCCAATCCACGTGTGATTGTGGCAGTAATGATAGATGAGCCGACGAGCGGCGGCTATTATGGTGGAACGGTAGCTGGACCGGTCTTTGCGGCAATTACTGCGAATGTATTACGTTCACTAAACGTTGCCCCTGATTCTTCGGTGACTAGCATTATTCCTGACAATAGCGTGCAGGAGAGTATGTAATGCAGAACATGCAAATCGAGGTGATGAAAATTGTTGCTTGGCTTAAGCAAATCGTACCGAACGCAAAGTTAAGTTCTGATTCGCGTGCAATTCAATCAGGAGACGTATTTTTTGCTTTTCCCATTGCGACAAATGCGGGTGATGGTCGCCGCCACATTGAAGACGCTATTAAAAATGGTGCATCTGCAATTGTTTTTGATCCGGATAATTTTTTTTGGAACGAAAAATTCCTTGTCCCCTGCAAGGCGGTAACGCAATTGAGCGCAAAATTGGGACAGATCGCGAATGCCTGGTATGGTCAAGTTGATCGCGAAATGTTCACTGTTGCCGTGACAGGTACAAATGGAAAAACTTCTTGCTCGCAATGGTTGGCGAAAGCCTTTTCGTTGTTAGGTGCACCTTGTGCCGTTATCGGCACTTTGGGCGCTGGCAATTATCGTGATGGCACCCTTGAAAATTCGCTTGAAACTGGCTTCACCACTCCGGATGCGATTCAATTACAACGACTTTTGTCTGAATTGCGCTGTGCTGGTGCTGAAGCGTTGGCCATAGAGGCATCATCAATAGGCTTGCAGCAAGGGCGCTTAAATGGCTTGCATATTGATGTGGCGCTACTGACTAATTTGACGCGTGATCACCTTGATTATCACGGTGACATGAATGCCTATGCAGAGGCAAAAACTATCTTGTTTGATTGGCCAAATTTACAAACAGTGGTCGTCAACCTTGATGATGTTTATGGTGTGCAAATGGCACAAAGGATACACTCTCGCTCTGCCCGGCAGCAGGAAAAAATACGTGTATTAGGTTATAGCCTGGAACATAAAGTACACGCTGGCAGCGAAGTAATTTTTGCCAGCAACCTGCGTACGCATCATTTAGGTACCAGTTTTCATGTTGAATCTCCGTATGGTAGTGGGCTGGTTAAAACACAAATGATAGGGCGTTTTAATGTCAGCAATATATTAGGTGTGCTGTGCGTTTTATTGGCTAGGGGTATTCCTTGGAATAAAGCAGTTACAGTAATCGAAAAGCTCAATTCGGTGCCCGGTCGCATGCAGCAACTCGGTACTGTCGGACGCGTCATGGTGGTGATTGACTATGCGCATACGCCGGATGCATTGGAAAAAACGCTCGTCACTTTGCAGCATTTAGCGACAGAACGTCAGGGCGAATTATGGTGTGTATTTGGCTGTGGTGGTGATCGCGATCCGGGCAAGCGCCCTCAAATGGGGCGGTTATCTGAACTTGCGCAGCACGTCGTCGTTACCAGCGATAATCCGCGTACTGAAAATCCTGCCAGCATTATTCAAGATATTCTCAAGGGAATGACAATTGCCCCGAAAGTGATTGAAGACAGAGCGAATGCTATTTTATTTGCGATCAGACATGCGAGTAACAATGACGTGGTCTTACTTGCTGGTAAAGGGCATGAGACCTATCAAGACATTAATAGTAAAAAATGGCCTTTCTCTGATGAAGAACATGCTCAACTTGCGCTTGCAACAGTGGCGACCAGCGGCGTTGTGAAGAGAGGCACTTGATGAAATTTTCTCTGAAACAATTGCAGGCGGCCATTCCGTCTTCCGTAATGACGGCAGACGCAGAAGTAACCGGGTTGACCACCGATAGTCGGCACATCAAGCAGGGTGATTTGTTTGTGGCTTTGCGCGGGGAACATTTTGATGCACATGATTTTCTGAAATCAGTTTCGCTTTCTGGTGCAGTCGCGGTAGTCGCAGAACAAGTCCCTCCAGGTTTTGCTTTGCCAGCGATGATTGTGTCCGACACCACACTTGCGCTACAAGAAATTGCCCGGTATTGGCGTAGTCAGTTCTCTATTCCTGTTATTGGGGTGACTGGTAGCAACGGAAAAACGACAGTCAAAGAAATGATCGCCTCCATTCTTGTTGCCCAATCAGGGGTGGAACACTGCCTGGCTACCAGCGGCAATTTAAATAATGAAATTGGAGTGCCGCTCACAGTTCTTCGCCTTGAAAAGAGACATCAATGTGCCGTAATTGAGCTTGGTATGAATCATCCTGGTGAGATCATGCTGCTGGCCGCGGTCGCCATGCCGACCGTTGGTTTAGTTAACAACGCGCAGCGCGAGCATCAGGAATTTATGCAGAACGTAGATACGGTTGCGCTGGAAAATGGAGCTGTCTTGCGTAGCTTGCCGGATGATGGGATAGCTATATTTCCGGCACACGATACTTATACCAAATTATGGCGTTCTATCGCCGGTGAGTTTGGACAACGCAAAGTACTCACTTTTGGTTTGTTCGAAGCCGATGCCGAAAATGCCGATGTGTTCGCCACATACCGAGCAAATGATTTTGGAAGTGATATACAGATTAATCTCGACAGATCAACTTTTTCTGTGAGTTTGTCTGCGGCAGGTACTCATAACGTTTTAAACGCTTTAGCTGCCGTTGCATGTTGTCACGCCATTGGCATTTCAAACGAAATCATTAAGCGTGGTTTGGAGGCGTTTGAACCGGTAAATGGGCGTTTGCAGCGGAAGACGGCAAGAAATGGTGCAACCATTATTGACGATACTTACAATGCGAATCCGGATTCAGTAAGAGCTGCAGTTGATGTACTGGCACACTCCGCTCATGCCAGCATTCTGGTGTTGGGCGATATGGGAGAGGTCGGTTCGGATGGGGTTGCATTTCATCAGGAAATCGGCACCTACGCGCGTGAACGAGGCATTGCACAGCTGCTGACAATGGGTAATTTGGCGCAACATTCAGCGTTAGCTTTCGGTGCTGGCGCGAAACATTTTGAACAAATCGAGACAATGCAAACGGCGCTTGACGACTGTATTCTTCCAAGCAGTACCGTACTAATAAAAGGTTCCCGTTTCATGAAAATGGAGCGTCTCGTTACCTATCTGACGAAACAACAATCTACAGGAAATCATTAATATGTTGCTTTGGTTAGCACAATTTTTCAAGCAGGATATTGGTCTGCTACGTGTTTTTGGTTTTATTACCTTTCGTGCCGTATTCGCCACTATGACTGCTATTTCGATCGGTCTTTTTGCAGGTCCTGCGGTGATTCGGATGTTGACTCGCATGAAGGTTGGACAGGCAGTGCGTACCGATGGTCCTCAGACTCATCTTGTTAAATCCGGCACGCCAACCATGGGTGGTGTGCTGCTATTGATTTCTTTGGGTATTTCTACGTTACTTTGGGCAGACTTAAGTAATCGATTTATTTGGGTGGTCTTGATCGTCACTCTTGGTTTTGGTGCAGTCGGTTGGGTGGATGACTATCGTAAAGTTGTCCATAAAGATCCGAAAGGAATGGCTTCGGGAGAAAAATATTTCTGGCAATCCCTTGTTGGCATCGTCGCCTCCGTATATCTGGCATTCTCTATTTCTGCACCGACGAACGCCAAGGTAATGGAGTTGTTTTTGGCTTGGGTGCAATCTGGTTTTAGTATGGACTTGCCAAATAAGACTGATCTGATCGTACCTTTTATTAAGACGTTTAGTTACCCTGTGGGCGTGTGGGGATTTATCGCTCTGACTTATTGCGTGATTGTAGGAACTAGCAATGCTGTGAATTTAACGGATGGTCTGGATGGTCTGGCAATCATGCCGACTATTATGGTCGGTTCTGCATTGGGTCTATTTGCATATTTGACTGGTAATGTCGGTTATTCTAAATATTTACTGATCCCTCACATACCTGGCGCAGGAGAACTTTTGATTTTTTGTGGCGCGATGGCTGGAGCAGGTTTAGCCTTCTTATGGTTTAACGCGCATCCCGCCCAAGTCTTTATGGGCGATGTCGGCGCATTGGCGTTGGGCGGCGCACTTGGTACTGTTGCTGTGATTGTTCGGCAGGAAATTGTTCTGTTCATTATGGGGGGCATTTTTGTTGTTGAAACGGTCTCCGTCATTTTGCAGGTGAGCTATTTTAAATTCACCAAGAAACGATACGGAGTCGGACGACGCCTGTTTTTGATGGCGCCTCTGCATCACCATTTTGAGCAAAAAGGATGGAAAGAAACTCAGGTAGTTGTGCGTTTCTGGATTATCACCATGCTGCTGGTACTCGTAGGTTTATCGTCACTAAAACTGCGCTAGAAAATAAATACTGACTATGGACTTTTCAGGCAAACACGTATTGATACTTGGGCTCGGCGAGTCTGGGTTAGCGATGGCGCACTGGTTGTTGCGTTGTGGCGCCAAGTTGCGTATTGCCGATACCCGAAACCTACCGGACAGACTTCTGGGGCTTAGAGCACTATCACCTGAAATTGAATTTATAGGGGGTGATTTTCTGCCAAGCTTACTCGATCTTATTGACGTCATTGCTGTTAGCCCCGGACTGTCCCCTTTGTGTGAACTCGCTATTTTGATGCCTGAAGCAAAGCGCAGAGATATTCCCGTCTGGGGAGAGGTTGAGTTATTTGCGCAAGCTTTAGCTGCGCTCAATGAGAAAATACAGTATCAGCCAAAAGTGATCGCCATTACCGGAACTAATGGCAAGACCACGGTCACCAGTCTGGTTGGTTTGCTGTGCGAACGTGCAGGATTAACTGTCAAAGTCGCTGGCAATATCAGCCCGGCAATGTTGGATGTATTGCGCCAGGCGCTTGATGCAGATGTACTACCGCAAGTATGGGTACTTGAGCTATCTAGTTTTCAATTACATACCTGCTTTAGCCTGAATGCTGATGTCGCCACAGTATTAAATATCACGCAGGATCATCTTGACTGGCATGGCGATATGGCAAATTATTGCGAGGATAAAAAGCGCATATTTGGACTGAATACGACCCAACTACTTAATCGTGATGACGCATTGGTAATGACGATGTGTAAGCAAGGCGATCAATCCCATTCAATCAAAAAGACAATTACTTTTGGCTTAGGCGCGCCTAAACATAATGGTGATTTTGGTCTGCTTAACGAGCATGGCATGGTTTGGTTAGCTTGCGCCATCGCCGATGAAGAGGAGCAGCTTGTCAGTCGCCGCAAGAAAAAAGAATTGGTTGTCGTACCCGTGACGATATCTCGACTTATGCCAGCAGATGCCTTAAAGATTCGTGGACAACATAATGCCGCCAACGCACTCGCTGCGCTGGCGCTGTGTCGGTCAATCGGATTGCCATTGGCGCCTTTATTGCATGGTCTGCGTGATTATGCGGGCGAACCACATCGTGTCGAATTAGTGGCAAATGTTGCCGGGATCGATTATATCGATGATAGTAAAGGCACTAATGTCGGCGCGACAGTTGCTGCTTTAAAAGGATTAGGTCAAGAAGACGTCAACAGTGGCAGTGGCAAAAAAATTATTTTGATCGTGGGTGGCGAAGGAAAAGGGCAAGATTTCTCTCCGTTGGCCGATCCGGTTGAGCGCTACACAAAAGCTGTTTTATTGATTGGTAAAGCCGCTCCAGAAATTCGTTCAGCAATACAGTTTGTCGGTGTTGATTTGCGTGACTTTAGCACTCTTGAAGAGACTGTTATCGCAGCGTCTCATATCGCTCAAGAAGGCGACATTGTATTGCTATCGCCTGCCTGTGCGAGCCTCGATATGTTCAGAAATTATGCACATAGAGCACAAGTTTTTGTTGATGCAGTGCGTGAAATCGCCTTAGCTCGCGGGGACGTTTGCTAATGAAACAATTATTTTTCTCGTTGAACAAATTTTTACCATTTTCGGCAGAGCCTGTTGCTGCCGCATATTTGCCTAAACGATCGACGATGATGGAATACGATCAGCCTTTGGTTTGGGTCACAATTTTGCTGATGCTGTTCGGCATTATAATGGTGTATTCAGCATCGATATCTTTGCCAGATTCGCCTAAATATGCAAATTATAAAAATGCACATTTTTTGATCCGGCAAGCTATTTTTGTGGCTCTTTCTGTTTTGGCCGGGCTATTCGTTTTTCGTATTCGCATTTCGACCTGGCAGAAAGCGGCACCTTATTTATTCGTTGCCACTCTGGTTCTACTTGCTGCCGTCTTGATTCCTGGAGTTGGTAAAGGAGTCAATGGTGCGAAACGTTGGTTGTCATTCAAGGTGTTCAATATTCAACCTTCAGAATTGATGAAGTTATTCATGGTGCTATACGCAGCCGACTATACAGTGCGCAAACAGGAGTACATGCATAAGTTGACTAAAGGTTTTGTCCCGATGTTGATGGCAGTCGGCGCTGTCGGTTTCTTGTTATTGCTAGAGCCGGATCTGGGTGCATTCGGCGTCATCGTATGTATCGCAATGGGAATTTTGTTTTTGGGTGGAATCAACGGAGTGTGGTTTGGCTGTATTGCCGCCACATTGGTTGGAGTTTTTGGTTTAGCTATTACGCTCTCTAAATTTCGGCGAGAAAGAATGTTTGCCTATATGGACCCCTGGGTACAAGAAAATGCATTGGGTAAGGCCTACCAGCTTTCGCATTCGTTGATTGCGTTTGGGCGTGGCGAATTAACCGGCGTTGGATTAGGTGCGAGCGTTGAAAAATTGCATTACTTGCCCGAGGCACATACAGATTTCTTACTTGCTGTCATTGGTGAAGAGTTGGGCTTTATAGGCGTATTAGTTGTGGTTCTTTTATTTTATTGGCTCGTTAAACGGGCATTTGAAATTGGTCGGCAGGCAATTGTTCTTGATGCGACATTTGCCGGCTTGGCCGCGAAAGGAATCGGCATTTGGATAGGGGTACAAGCATTTATCAATATGGGCGTTAACCTTGGATTGCTTCCAACAAAAGGATTGACCTTGCCATTGATGAGTTATGGTGGATCTGGTGTGTTGATAAATTGCGTTGGTTTGGCAATCTTACTTCGGATTGATTATGAAAATCGTGTGTTGATGCGCGGAGGTCGGATATGAGCCAAGCATCCAGCCCAGCTAAGAAACTAATGATAATGGCGGCAGGCACTGGCGGTCATATTTTTCCTGGCCTCGCGATTGCAGAAACTATGCGAGCCCGTGGATGGATTGTGTCTTGGCTTGGCACTGAAAAAGGGATGGAAAGTCATATTGTTCCTAGATCCAATATCGAAATAGACAATATTGATTTTTCCGGTGTGCGTGGGAAAGGGTTAAAACATACTTTCATCGGAGCATGCAAATTAGCCGCGAGTTTCTTTGCCTGCTTTAAAATTTTGGGACGACGTCAACCAGATGTAGTAATCGGCATGGGAGGCTATGTGACTGTTCCTGGAGGATTGATGGCAGCCCTGCGAGGTAGACCGCTGGTACTGATGAACGCTGATGCGGTACTGCTTTTGTCAAATAAAGTGTTGAGTCCTTTTGCTAGTAAATTATTGTTCGGTTTGCCCACTACATCAAGACACGCGTCTTCAAAGATTCTGGTAACAGGCAATCCAATTCGTCAAGATATTTACTCACTTCCAGCGCCGCAAACTCGCTATCCATCGCGTGTTGGCGTGTTAAGAATTTTAGTCGTTGGCGGTAGTCTTGGCGCCAAAATATTGAATGACAATATTCCAGATGCGCTCGCTCTAATACCGTTAGCACTTCGCCCTGTCGTCACGCATCAGTCTGGAAAACTTTCTGCCGATGCCCTGCGTCAGCGCTATGCTGCACTGGGAGTAGAGGCCGAGGTGCTTGAGTTTATTGATGACATGCCTAATCGATATGCTCTGGCTGATCTGGTGATTTGCAGGGCCGGCGCGATCACCGTATCTGAACTAAGTGCTGCTGGTGTGGCGAGCATATTGATTCCTTTCGTCGCATCCAGCACCTCGCATCAAACACAAAATGCGCAATGGATGGCGCAACAAAAAGCAGGAATTTATTTGCCTCAAGAAAAATTAAATGCAAATGATCTTGCGCAACAATTACAGTCGATGACGAGAGAACAGTGCTTAAAGATGGCGCAAGTAGCCTATTCGCTTGGGCAACGTGATGCGAGTGAAACTATCGCAAAAATATTGGAAAATTTGGTATGAAACATAAAGTAAAACACCTTCATTTCGTTGGTATAGGTGGTTCTGGCATGAGTGGTATCGCCGAAGTATTATTGAATTTGGGTTACGTTATTTCTGGCTCCGATCTTAGTAGTAATGCTGCTTCGCAGCGGCTGGCGAGTTTGGGCGCAACGGTGATGTTAGGGCACGCAACTGAAAATATTGCCGGTGCAGATGCGATCGTCACCTCGACGGCAGTAAAGGCCGATAACCCTGAGGTGATTGCCGCAAGAGAAAAACACATACCTATCGTCCCCAGAGCGCTGATGCTTGCCGAACTGATGCGCTTTAAGAGCGGTATTGCGATCGCAGGTACACATGGAAAAACCACAACGACAAGTCTGGTCGCCAGTATCTTGGCCGAAGGTGGATTTGATCCAACATTCGTCATTGGGGGGCGCTTAAACAGCGCTGGCGCAAATGCAAAATTAGGTAGCGGTGATTTTATTGTTGCAGAAGCTGATGAATCAGATGCTTCGTTTTTGAATTTACTGCCGGTCATCGAAGTAATTACAAATATCGATGCTGATCACATGGAAACCTACGGGCATGATTTTTCAAAACTAAAACAGGCGTTTATCGAATTTACACAACGCTTGCCTTTTTATGGTGTTGTCGTGCTGTGTCTCGATGATGCACATGTCAGAGAAATTATGCCCTCCATCTCTAAGCGTATCGTTACTTATGGGTTCCATGAAGAAGCAGAAATACGCGCTGTAGATGCCATTGCCGTTGGCGGGCATATGCTATTTACGGTGATGCAAGATGGCTATGATCCGATGCATGTTAGCTTGAATCAACCTGGTATGCACAATGTGCAAAATGCTTGTGCCGCGATAGCCATTGCCCGCGAAGTAGGAGTTGCCGATGTTGCAACACAAAAGGCCTTGAGTGAATTCAACGGTGTAGGACGTCGCTTTACGCGTTACGGAGAAATAGCCCTTGGCGCTCAAGCTAGTTTCGCACTGGTGGATGATTACGGCCATCACCCAGTGGAAATGGCAGCGACCATCGCTGCTGCGCGTGGCGCATATCCCGGACGCAGATTGGTATTGGCTTTTCAGCCGCACAGATTTACCCGTACCCGTGACTTATTCGAAGACTTCGTTAAGGTAATGTCTAGCGCTGATGCGGTGGTGCTGGCCGAGGTTTATGCCGCAGGTGAAACGCCGATCGTCGCTGCCGATGGACGCGCACTCGCGCGCGCCTTGAGAGTCATGGGTAAGGTCGAGCCGGTATTTGTAGAAGATATCAACGATATGCCGGATAGTCTGCTACACGTATTAAAAAATGGCGATGTGTTAATTATTATGGGTGCTGGTTCTATCAGTGCGGTTCCCGCGAAGTTGGCGCAAAGCGCATAAAGATATCGAGAAATAAAGAGATTAATCATGATTGAAACCACGATAAAACAATTTGGAAAAGTAGCCGTCTTATTTGGCGGGCGTTCGGCTGAGCGGGAAATTTCCATTATGTCGGGCACCGGCGTATTGGCAGCACTGAAAAGTCGGGGCGTCGACGCGCATGCTTTCGATCCAGCTGAGCGTAGCTTAGCTGAACTCGCAGATGAAAAATTTGATCGCGTTTTCATCGCCCTCCATGGTCGCTATGGCGAAGATGGGAGTCTGCAAGGCGTATTAGAGCAGCTTGGAGTTCCTTATACCGGTAGTGGAGTTATGGCTTCTTCGATAGCGATGGATAAGATTTTTACAAAAAAAATCTGGCAGCATCATCAATTGCCAACGCCAAATTATGTGGTATTGACACCAGATACAGAGTTGCGAAGTATACCTGACGAATTGGGCCTTCCACTCATTATCAAGCCACCGCACGAAGGGTCAACAATCGGCATTACCAAAGTTAACGGTTATTCCGATATGAAGGAAGCCTACGCACTAGCGGCTCAATTTGATGATGAAGTACTGGCAGAAGAATTTATACAAGGGCGCGAACTTACGGTAGCAATTTTGGGTATAGGCGCAAAAGCTTATGCCTTGCCAGTGATTGAAATTGTTGCACCTGAAGGAAATTACGATTACCAGAACAAATATTTTACAAACGATACGCAATATCTTTGTCCTGCACCGATTGATAAAGCACTGACCGAAAATATTCAGGAAATATGTGTAGCGGCCTATCGTGCCCTTAATTGCGAAGGCTGGGCAAGAGCAGATGTATTACTTCGTGCCTCAGATAATCAGCCTTTTTTGATAGAGATAAATACTTCACCTGGAATGACTGGGCATTCATTGGTTCCTATGGCCGCACGTGCTGCAGGAATGAGTTACGAAGACGTATGTATGGAGATTTTACAGACGGCACGCCTCAAAATTAAACCAGAGTCAAAAAAAGAAAGTAACTAGTCCTTATGTGGCAAGACATCAAAATGTTGAATGCTTCCGCCAATGCTTTGTTTGGCATTGTGTTGCTGGCATTGGCAATGTCTAGTATCTGGTGGGTAATACAGCGCCCGATGTTTACCTTAAAGATGATTCGAGTAGAAGGTTTGGAAAAAAGCACGTTGAGACATGTGAATGCATTGACTATCAGGGATTCAGCGCTGCCAAAAATCAGAGGAAATTTTTTTACGACGAACCTGGATGCGGTGCGATCTGCTTTTGAATCGGTGTCATGGGTGCGTAAGGTAAGTGTACAAAGAGAGTGGCCGAATAAACTTATCGTTACTTTAGAAGAACATCAGGCGCTAGGTACCTGGGGAGATGATGGCCGTTTGATCTCAGTAAAAGGCGACGTATTCACCGCCAATTTAGCCGAGGCAGAAGAGGATGCAGAGTTGATCGAGTTTGCCGGTCCAGATGGTAGTGAGAAGGAAGTCCTGGCTCGATATATGGAAATGAAGGCGTGGTTTTCAAAGATCAGTCTAGTGCCAGAAATGATTCAGTACTCCAGTAGATATGCTTGGAGTTTAAAGTTGAGCAATGGAATGAAAGTTGAGTTGGGGCGGGCGCTGGATGAGTCAACTCTGCAAAAGCGTGTTGGACGGTTGTTGCAGGTTTATCCGCAGCTGGTAGCAAGTTTGCAGGGCAGCATCGAAAGTATAGATATGCGGTATCCAAATGGGCTAGCGTTAAAATCCAGTCATAGTGATTTTGGATTGAAAAGCAAACGAAAGTAAGTGGAATGACATGATAAAAGACGCGAAAAATCTGATAGTTGGCCTCGATATAGGTACATCAAAAGTGGTCGCCGTTGTAGCGGAAGTGATGCCAGACGGAAGACACGAAGTGATCGGTCTTGGACAGCATGAATCCAAAGGGCTGAAAAAAGGCGTAGTGGTGAATATTGAGGCGACTGTGGAATCGATCAGACGTGCGCTCGAAGAAGCCGAGTTGATGGCTGATTGTAAAATTAGACACGTTTATACAGGAATTGCTGGCAGCCATATCCGCAGTTTTAATTCTAGTGGCATGGTCGCGATTAAAGATAAGGAAGTAACTGCAGCTGACGTTTCGCGTGTTATTGAAACCGCGAAGGCTGTCAATATTCCTACTGATCAGCAATTGCTGCATACACTGCCACAAGAATTTATCGTAGATAGTCAAGACGATGTGCGCGAGCCGATTGGTATGAGTGGAATACGTCTTGAAGTGAGAGTACATATTGTGACTGGCGCTGTCTCCGCAGTGCAAAATATTGTGAAATGTGTGCGTCGTTGTGGCCT
>JACMRF010000005.1 GCA_014376575.1 Undibacterium sp. | reverse complement strand
TGCAGGCGGACTCGCTATTTCCTTGTTTAATTGTGTGGTGCATGCGGCCATGCTAAATAACAGCAGCAGAGCCAGCAGCGACGTAAACATTGACGAGAGGTAGGATGAAAAAATCGACGGTATCGCTAAATTAAAATTGAATAAACTCAATCGGAAATGACAGCCAGGCCGCAAAGAGGATCTGCAAAATGAACGCATGATAGCTAAGGAAAGGGAGAAAGGTGCAAATGCTAACGGAGGGCACTTGGTTAACTAAGCGCCCAAGTGACATTTCATGCTAGCGCAATTTTAACTGATAATGGCCGCTGCATTTTTAGATCGGCGCTGAACTATCATGTGCGGCAAGCAGTAGCGCGTAAAGGTGGCCGACAAGAAAAAAAAGGGCGCTCTCGCAGCTTTAAAAACTCATCTTTCTTGGGAGAGTGATGAGAGCGATTGGTCAGAAACTGGCGAATCAAGGATAGTTTTTCACTAATGACGTATCAGTACGATTGAATTTTTGTTGCGCGCTCATGTACAAAAGTTATGGAGCAAGGCGATCGCCACATCTAAAACACAGAACGAGGCAGATGTTCTAGTGCTGCCCTGACGCTACCCAATTGATCAATTCGTCCAGAACGGCCCTACTTTTCGATGTATAGGTTTCATCGTTATTGATGAAGCCCACCACGATCCAGTCGTCACCCTTGATATCGCGTACGTAACCGGCAACAGAGGTGGCATTTTTTAGCGTGCCGGTCTTGATCCGTGCCCGTCCTTCTGCCGCGGTGTTCTTCAGGCGTTTGCGCATGGTGCCATCAACGGCAACGATAGGCAGGCTGCTGGCAAATTCAGCATACCAATTGCTGCGTACCCCAACTTTTAATACGGCGCCTAATTGCGCCGCACTGATGCGTTCAAGGCGCGATAAGCCCGAGCCATTTTCCATCACCAAACCATCGTCACTGATGCCTTGCCGCGCAAACCAGGCACGCACTCTTGCATCGGCTGCCTGGAGATGATCGGCATAATTTTTTGCGCTGGCCGATTCTGCCCCCAGCGTTAAGTACAGCACACGCGTCATGCTGTTGTCTGACTGTTTGTTGACGATGCGTATGGTGTCGGCAAGAGTCTCGGATTGTCGCTCAACCAAGAGCGTTGCCCCCACCGGAGTAAGGCCGTCACGCACCTGCCCCTGCCAGCTGCCATCCATTTCTGTCCATAGCGCACGTATCATGCTGGCGATGTAGATGTTGCGATCAAGGACGTTGATGTGTGTAGTGATTTTGCAGTTGCGCGGAAAGCCGCCACTGACATGGATCTCGATTTTCCGCTCTTTTGTCACGCCGATTGTCGGCGGCAACCAATCCGTTTCCCACTCGCCGCAGGGGCGGTTATTCAAATGTAAGTGATTGTCTATCTTGACATTGGCCAGCGGCGTCAGCAGGCGCGTAGTCAAATTGTCAGCGTCAGATTCGATCTGTATCGACGTGAGATTGCTATGAATCAGCAACGCATCGGGGATCACGTTGTAATACGCATCGGGCGATTCATCAAACTGAGCTGCGACAAGATCGAGGCGCGTTGGCTGAAAATAATGGCGATCCAGAATGATGTCGCCTTTGATCTCGCGCAGACCTTGCAGGCGCAGGTTGCGCAGCATGACGGCGAGGTTATCCCAGGTCAGATTAGGGTCACCACCACCACGCAAATACAGATTGCCGCGCAAGGTCTCGCGCTTGATCGTGCTATCGGTAAGTATCTGCGTCTTCCAACGAAACGTCGGTCCCAATTCTTCTAGTGCGATCAGGCTAGTGACCAATTTCATGGTCGAAGCCGGGATCCTTGCCTGCTCTGGCGTTTGCACCAGCACCGGTGCGCCCGCGCCCGCTGGCATCACCAGCAGGCTGAGTGAACTTGCCGGCAAAGAGTCCTTTTCCAAGGCGATTTCGATATCACGCGGAAGGGTGCCTTGCGCCGCGCTGGCAGTCGCGATGAAGATGCTCAGAAGGAGCGCAAGTGACTTAAGCATAGTTTATGGTAGCGGTGGATTTGTATTCATTGTAGAACAGTATGTTAACAATTCTCAAAAGGCATAGGCCCAGCACGCAATCTGGGCGCGGCCTGCAGACCGGATAGGCTGAAGAAGCGCATGGAACGTGCGTTGTGGCGGGGGCATGTTTTTAGTTTTGCGATTGGCCAGTATTTTTATTGGCAGGCAATCTCAGAGCGGCAAGCACACACAAAACGTAATTAGGCCGTCTCATGATTTGCGATCACGACAGGCAGTTTGGGGGCGAAAGCGGTCATTCCTTAGCGTCGAATTAAGTAACACTTCCCCATCGCCGGTCAAACATGTTCTTGATACGGATCTGTCAAAATAATTCACGATGGATCGAAAACACCTGGTAAGTAGCGGGCACCATAAGCAATGCGTTCTATCCGCACCACGTTTTCTAGAATACGAAATAGAATCACATAGTTTCCAACGGTAGCC
This sequence comes from Undibacterium sp., assembly GCA_014376575.1. The sequence goes on along the minus strand of JACMRF010000005.1, from coordinate 10,052 downwards.
ATGCGAGCTTCTTCCCCAATGTCCGGGCGAAGTTGATAAATCAGCGGAGTGTGCTGGATATCAGCAAATTTTTTGCGTATGTCCTGAATGAATGTTACCGCGCGACTTGGATTGTCTTGGGCGATAAAGTCGGCGATAGCATCGAGATCATCTTCAACGTAACGCGAGAGTTCCAACCGCATCACTTGGCTTCGCCTGCTGCGTTGGCGATCGCTTGGTACTTACGCTCAAGGCGAGTTAACACTTCATCGGCAGAAAGACCAGGTGTTTTGTCGGCCAACGCTTCCTGCCAGACACCTCGCAGCTCAGTGATACCTTGCATGCGCAGGCTGCGCTTGTATGTCCAGTCACGTAACGCGTCACGTATCACTTCGCTGCTTGAGGCGTATTCACCGGTCGCTACTGCTGCACGGACGATGTGAACCATTTCTGGTGGCAGGGCTATACTAATTTTTTCAGCCGTAGTCATTGATTTGCCTTTTGGTAAGTAGTATGAATAATTCCTACCATCATAGCAAACCTGGCGTGAGAAGCAATCAAAAACAATTGACTGAAGTTTGATATTTGGTAATTTACTGGTTTTCAAACCATGGCAAGAATTCACTTAGAATTTCGGTCAATCTTGTCCAGTTGCTACTGCCTGCATAAAAGCGCGTAAATAAGGCGCGCTTTCAACGTCAATATTTTTCATATTGCCTGGAAGAGATAATTGTGCAATTTGTACGATGCACAACGATTATGTGCTGAACCATATACTGGTTGATTGATCACAAAAACCGCACCGCAGAATCGCAGGATTTGATTCGGATGCAGCATTGGGGCGAAGTTGACAGTCAAAGCTTCAGATAATTTCATTAGATCTATTGCCTTGGTGGAAAAATAAAAAACATGGCTTTTTTTGGTGACTTTCGTTGCAGTTGGCTAATTGCCGCAAAATTAAGTTTTGTACTTGCCGCAATGACCTAACTGCGCAATACTGCGTTGATACGCTTGGATTTTCCAGTCGTTTCAACCACCTTTGCCGAGCGTCATGATCGATCGATTCCTATTTTGCTTTTGTTGCCCTGTTCGTCAACGGGTATAAGCGAATGGCAAATTCTTCCAAACGTGCAAAAACGTCCAACGCAAGTCTCCCTCCATCGAATAGCGCCATTGATATTGCTACCCCGACGCTTGCACCGAGTCGTTTCGACAAGCTATTCAGTAAGCTTAAGCACCTAAAAGGCGCCATCGTCGCGATAGCCGGTGTTGGCGCCGTCGCCAGTGGCTTTGTCGGTTACTACACCACCTACAAGACGGTCTCCACTGTGCAGGCTAACTCGGTATCGACAAGCTTGAGCGCTGCAATCAACCCGTTGTCGATCATCGTGCTGCCGTTCGCCAACCAGACCGGCGACGCGAACAAGGCATACATCGCAGATGCGCTGACCAGCAGCATCAGCGCCGACCTGAACCGCATTCGGGATGCGTTTGTAGTAACCAACGCCACAGCGTTTACCTACAAAGACAAAAACCTCACCGTGGCCCAAGTGGGCAAAGATGCTGGTGTGCGCTTTGTGCTGCAGGGCGGCGTCGTGGCCAGCGGCAACAAGCTGCGCATCAGCGCGCAACTGGCGGACACACAATCCGGCAAGCAACTTTGGAACGAAACTTTTGAGGGCGAAGCCACCAACCTGTTTGAGCTGCAAGACTCGGTAACTGCACGCATAGGCAACAGTATAGGCGATCAATTGGTGGTCGTGGCAGCGCGGGAGAGTGAGAAGCGCAAGAGCAGCACTAAGGTGGCGGATTTGATGATGCGACAGCGGGCCTTGGGGCTGAAGCCGCAATCCACAGAAGTGTTCAACCAGCGCGAATCCTTGTTACGCGCCGTCATCAAGGAGGAGCCAGACAACGCAGACGCGCTGGCCAGTCTTGCTGCAACTTTGACGACCTACGCGGTTAATTTTCTTGGTGAAAAGCATCCCAATTTTCGTTCCATGTTCACAGAGGCCAAGACGCTTGCCTTGCAGGCCAAGGCCATTGATGACCAATTGCCGGGCATTTACTTTGCTCTAAGTAGTTATGCACGGATCATCGACAACGACAGGGCTGAAAGCCTGCGCAATTATGAAATGGCGATAAATGTCGCGCCAAAGACGCCTAGTAGTTACAACAATCTGTCCATTTGGTACTACGGAGACGGGCAAGCACAGCGGTCGATAGAACTGCTCAACAAGGCGCTAGCCCTTTTCCCAAAAGGTAATGAAACCGTTTTTTCAAACCTATCGCGCGCTTACCTGATGCTGGGGAATAGCGCAGTTGCCATTGAGTGGGCCCAACGCGCGATAGAACGAGGTGTGCAACTTCCAATTACCTTCGCCTACTTAGCCATGGCCTACGCGAACGTTGGTCAAATGGACAAGGCCCGCAAGTGCGCCAACGAATACACGCAGCGTGTGGGCCAACTTGGGAGAAAAGGTGAAATCAGAAAACTCGATGGCGGCGAATCCCCTAGCTTTGTTAAGTATTACAACGAGCGTTACCTGCCTGAGTGGCGCAAGGCGGGGTTACCGGAATGAGCAAAATTGCCGCACCCATCTAGCGCATCAAGCGCTTCAAATATCCCCACAAAATGGAGCGTCCTCTTTCGATAAACTGCTGGAGTCGACAGCTAAAATGAATTTTAATTTTGATAATTTAGTTTAGTAGAACGCAAACATAATGCCGTGACATTCTTCAAATAATGTACGAGTTTTAATAAAAAATAATATTCTAGCCGCCCGCGACTTTTTTTGCATCGCGTTTATCTTCCGCGGCGACACTATCTACGCACTACTCAAGAAAGATTGGAAAATCATGAATTTGATCCATAAATGGTTCTGGGCACTCGGCTTGTGTTTTTCGGTATTTTGGCAATCAGCATTAGCTAGTGAGGTTATTGACGATTCCTTTATGTCCAAACATTTGGGTCGCGAATACAAGATGCGCGTTTATCTACCAGATGGCTATAAAGACGAACGTCAATCGCAGTTTCCGGTGGTCTACTTACTGCATGGCGCAGGCGCCGATGAAAAGTGGTGGACGGGTCGTGGCGGTGCCGAAGTAACACTTAATGCACTGATAGCTCGCGGACAAATACGACCGTCAATTGTAGTAATGCCAGGCAATGGCAAAAATTGGTATGTTGATAGTCCTGGCGAAAAGGCAGAGAGCGCTATTCTGGATGAACTGCTGCCTTATATCGAGGCAAAATATAGGGCTTCGAAAGAGCGTAATGCGCGCATCATTGGCGGCCTATCGATGGGTGGATATGGCGCGTTGAATCTGGCACTAAAAAATGCGGATAAGTTTTGTGCGGCGATGCTTATGAGTCCCGCTGCCTATGATCCGTTGCCACCAGAAGATTCCTCGGCACGGCTTGTGCCGACCTTTATGCGCAACGGTCATTTTGAGCCTGACCTGTGGAAATTGCACAATTGGCCCGTGTATCTTGATGCTTACCGAAAAAATGAACAGAAGGTGTCGTTTTGGATCATTTCGGGAGATCATGACAATCTGGGGATAGCACTCTTGTCAGCACAGTTATATGCGAAAATTCTTCCGATTCAGCCAAAACAAGTTGAACTGCGAATTGTGGACGGTGATCATGAGGCAATGGTTTGGCGCGATGCGTTGCCTGATGCCTTGCGTTATGCGGATGAACAATGCGTTCGGGTTCGCTGACAGTCACATTTTTCAATGTCACCTTCACACATTTAGATTGGCAAAATGTGACAGATTGACAGATTGACAGACTGGACATTAACGAGCGACCAATTGTGAGCCGCACGCGAGTCAATAGTTAGTGTTGGTGTTAAATACCATCAGTGAATTACCGTTTTCTTCAAATTTGAATGGTGGCTTAGGGCACCAAATTGTCCGTGCGGTGACATCAGCGACCGTCCGCTTTCAGTCTGGATTTGCCGATCAGGGCAATTGTCAATGTTCTGCTCGCGTAAGCGCTGCATGGATAAGGGATGGTTTTGGCGACCTTATATGGCCGATTTTTTTGTAATGCTTCAACTACAAAAATGGATTCAGTGTCTGCACGCCAGTGCTTTCAAAATCCTTGACGTTGCGGGTCACGACGGTCAGTCCATCAGCCAAAGGGGTCAGCATCGCATTACTTTTTATCGTACTTAACGCCATTCAAATTTCCTTAAAAATTAAAATCCAAAATCCGTTAGATTCAGTCTCGTTTCTGTTTCTGTTTCCGCTTCCGTTAAAGCCTTTACTTGCCTTCTCCGCTTTGTTTTCGTTCGTCGCACGCCGCTAGCCACACTCTTCGCATCTTTAAATTTTTCGCTCCCCACTGCCTGGCCTTGCTGTAGTGCCAGTCGTAAATTACTGATGGCTGCTTCATCCAATTTAAACCGAAATAGATCTCGGTAAGCTTCCTGCCGTGTTTCCAGTTCTCGTCCTAAAGCTATGTACTGCGAATGGGGTTGCAATCGTGAATCGTGTTGTCCTAATGCGTGATGCCGGTAACTGGACCATCTGTATTACGCTGGCTCGTCCACCATGCAAGCACGTACAGGATGGAGTTCTATATAACGTTGGCATAGTAAAAAATAGTCTTCAGTTTGCACCAAACTTGATTTGAATCTACCTTCCCATAAAGTGCCACTTGGTTTATAAAATCGATTCACGTATTGCACAAAGCGTCGCCCCACTGATTGCATGAGCTTGGCCAATCCATCGTTCGTCGTCGGTGTGACTAATAGATGCACATGGTTTGTCATCAACACATATGCATGTACCTGACAGTGCCAACCGGCAACCGCCTTAAATAGTCAATGGAGATCACACTGAAAATCTTCTACGGCAAAAAAGCATGGCTCTCGGTTGACGCCTCCTTGTACAAGATGCTGCTAAATTTTCGCTAACTTGATGCGTGGACGGCGTGGCATGGTTTAGCTGTATGTGATGGAGAAAAGAATGCGATGCTGACCGTACGCAGTAACAACTGTTTGATCTAGCGGGTTAAAGTCCCGCCCAAGGAATTGTCCGTACACCTTGGTAGTTCAAGGAAGCGGCGTCTGAGTAATCTGAGGTCGTAAGTTCCCAATTGGCAAAATAGCAGGCCGTAACGCAAGTGAACCTACAAGTAGCCTCGTTAACGTAATGGAGAAGCCGACCCTGTGGTCAGAAGGGGAAGGCCGCTGGATGTGTGCTGAAATAACGGAAGTGGCGCACATCGACTCCCGGGGTAGCAGAGTCGGCATGTTACAGAAGACAAATAAGTCCAGTGCTGGAAACCCGGTACGGTGGTGGGGAGACCATCGATTGCGGCATATAAGGAAACGAAAATGTCACAGGCTGTATCGGGAGTCGGAGGGGTTCAAAATACCGCTTGAAATCAATGGACAACATAACCATGATTAAGGGAAGGAACCCTGCTTTGTTCATGCAACCAAAGAGTGAAAGAAAAGGGGATTGCCATGTCGCTAGTCATGCCTGAAAGTATCAGGACACTACAGAGGAAGCTCTACACTAAGGCCAAGCAAGAACCGGCCTATCGATTCTACGCGCTCCATTACAAGATATGGAGGGCAGGTTGAGAATTCTCAAATGGCATAGGCCCAGCACGCAATCTGGGCGCGGCCTGCAGACCGGATAGGCTGAAGAAGCGCATGGAACGTGCGTTGTGGCGGGGGTAGTTTTTAGTTTTGCGATTGGCCAGTGTTATATAAGTAATGTCAGAGCGGCAAGTGCAACAATACCTAAACACACCATCCAATAAAAATCGCGCTCTGTTTGAAAGAGGGCGATTATTTTGCAAAGTAAGAGCAGCAGCTTACTTATGCTGTATTCCACCTTATGTTGGCCGCTGTCTTAAGTATTGCTGAATGCAATCAAGTAAGTACCTGCATATTCTCGCCAAGATAGCCATGTGTCTTCGTTGTCTGCAATTTTATTTTTTCAAGGGAAGTTTGAGTGAGCGCTTTTTTGCAATCACGACAGGCAGTTTTGGGGACGTTAGTTGCCAGTCACAGCGGGCACCAATCTTCATAATTTTTCGCAATGCTTTTGGGGGATTTTCAGTCAAGTTGGTTTATAGATTTTCGCCGCACTTGAAGACTTAATTCGCCGATAGCGCCCTTGAAAGATGTTCAGTGAAGCGGCGAACCCGCGCCGGTATCAAGCGTGAAGTGGTCAATGCTTGTACTTGCACCTCGGTCAGTTTCCAATCGGGCAGCACGCGCAGCAGTTGGCCTGATTGTACGTACGCCGATGCGAGGTTTTGGTCCATCAGGCCAACACCACAACCTTGAATGGCTAATTGGCATGCAAGATTCGGCCCACCTGACACAAAACGTCCCAGAACTTTTATTTTTTGCTTTGCTTCTATGGACGAATTTACTGGACTCATTGACCAAGTCGAGCCGGATTCACTTGATGTAAGGCGAATACATTCCACATTTGAAAGATCTAGCGGGGTTTCAATAGGGCGCTTCAATGTTTTTAGGAAGCCCGGACTTGCGTAAAGGCCCTGTTTCAACGTTCCCAAAAAACGCGCAACTAGACTGGAGTCGCGCAAAGGGCCCATGCGAATGGCAAGGTCCAAGTGGTTCGTCAGCAAATCTTCCAATTGTGAACTGAGCGAGAGCTCAACACTGACTGCAGGATTTTCCCTGGAAAATTGAGTCAACACCTGCGCCAAATACAGGTTGGCAAAATCCGGCGTACAGGCCAACCTCAATATGCCACTAGCGACATGGATCGTGTCCGAGATTTCTTCGTGTGCTAGATTTGCCTCCTCCACCAGATGTTTGCACCGTCGGAAATAGGCAGCTCCTTCTTCGGTTACCTCGACCTTTCTGGTAGTCCGGTTCAATAGTCGAAAGCCGATCATGGCTTCCAGTGTGGAGATGCGGCGCGATAGCGTGGACGCAGGCATATCCAAGCGTTCGGCCGCCTTGGTAAAACTCTTCGCATTAACCACTTCAATGAAAAGCGCAATGTCGCTAAGTAAGTGTTTTGTCATGATTTATTAATCCATTTTTGGAATAGTCTTATCCATTAATTATATTTACTTCATAAATGAATGTAAATAAGATGTAGCATTCTTAATGCAAACATACCAAGGAGAAACCGATGACAAGTTTTGATCGACGCCATTTTTTGAGCGGTACGGCTGCGGGCGCTGCCGCTATGGTTGGCTCTGTTGCCATGGCTGCTATTCCGCTATCCGCTGAAGCTGCAACATCACCCACCAACCACATGGAGAAAAAAATGCACACAACAAACCACACTACGTTCAAAGTGGACAACACCGCCCTTGTTCTTGTCGATCATCAAGTCGGAACCATAGGATGGGCCGGTGAACTGGCCAGTCAAGATGAAAAGGATCAGCTCAAAATGTGGGTACGTGTGATGGCTAGATTCGCCAAGAGCGCGGGTATGCCTGTCGTATTGACCAGTAGTTTGGAAAGCGAATCCCAAGGCCCCCTGTTGCCTGAATTCAAGGAAATTTTGTCGGCTGAATATGAGGCGCGCATTCAGCGTACTGGCGTGATCAACGCTTGGGACGACCCTAAATTTGTGGCTGCCGTACGGGCCACTGGCAAGAAAAATATCCTGATGGGCGGCCTTACAACCGATGTATGTCTGGTTCCTCCCGCACTGTCGGCGCAGGCTGCGGGCTTCAATGTGGTGGCATTGCTTGACATATCAGCGGCATGTACCAAGATAGCGGCACAAAACTCACGCGAGTTACTACAAAAGGCAGGCATCGAAATCATGACTGTCACTCCCATGATTACCAGCATGCTGGGGAACTACAAGAATCCTGCATCAGGAGGCTTCTTCGGTGCCTTCGAGAAAGAGGGTGTGTACGGCGCGTTCGCTAAAGGCAACTTGCGCTAATTGACAGGGGGGGGCTGCTGCGTGAAAGTAAGTGAGGGAATGCCGCGATGGAAACGCATCATGGTCAGTTTTATTGTGGTGTATCCCACTCTCTTTATACTGACACACTTGGTCGCCGCCCACTTAAATTGGCTACCATCATGGCTACTAGAAGTTTTCATGGTGATCTTGATGTGTACGGTGCTCTCGTATGCAGTACCGGCTTTGACTAAACTATTGAGCGTATGGCCCAACACAACAGGTTTGAAAATGACAAAACCAAGAACAATCGTATCAACACATGCGGGTAGTCTGCATGGACCAATCACGCGTTTAATTGATCCATCTGATCTCGGTGAAAAACTCAAGCCGTTCATTTTTCTTGATTTCTTTAACGCACATGTCAAGCCAGGATTTGGTTTTGGTATGCACCCGCATTCGGGGATCGCAACGCTAACCTGGCAACCAAGCTGTGATGTCCGTTATCAAGACACAACTGGAAAAAACGGTGTGCTTAAAGCAGGTGGTCTAGAGTGGATGAACGCAGGAGGCGGCGCATGGCACCAAGGTAGCTTGGACACGGATGGGCTGGCGACTGGGTTTCAGCTCTGGGTTCCCATGCCACCCACTATCGAAGATGGAGAGTCTTTTGGTCAATACATTGAGCCCGGCGATGTTCCAAAGATAAATATCGAAGGGGCAACATTGACGTTAATGCTAGGTCAACTATCCTTCAATGGTAAGTTATTGAGCAGCCCCATCGACTCACATCAGGAGATGAATTACTTCGTGCTTGATTTGAATGCTCAATCGAAATGGAACTATGCAGTACCACCTGATCATGACGTTGCGTGGGCTTTTGTATTTGAGGGTGACGCATTAGTTGCCAACACCAAGAGTTCGCGTGAATTGCTTGTGATCGAAGGCGAAGGCCATATCTCATTCACAAGTGACAATGTCGCGGCACGTATACTGATCGGATCAGCGCGCAAACACCCGCATGATCTCGTGCTGGGATCTAGTTCTGTGCATACCAACGCGGAGTCTTTACGCAAGGGACACGAGCGAATTCGCACAATCGGGAATACGCTTACGCGGCAGGGCTTGCTGTAACACTTATTATTTAGTCCAAAGGGTTCCGGCTTAGCCCCCCCCGGATGGTCCCTCACAAAGTGAACGCTCCAGTTAACCTCAAACGGCAAAGCATTCACGATTCTCGCTCCGTAACGATCGACGTTGCTAATAAGCACATCCAAACCCATACTTGTCCTTTCTTAAATAGGATCATGATGGCTAAAAATCGCATCATTAGGGTGGTAAGCCCAAACTGGCGGAATTTATCCAAATCACTTGATCACAGGTTAAGCTCGCTGTTTGAGCCGAGGCGGGCGAGCTGCAATACGGCGTCATCCGGTCTGCGAGAAATATTTGGTGTTGGCAGGGGCGAGTGTGAAGTTGCACCCGCCCTTAAGCATGATCTAGCGTTAGGTCATTTGCACAAAAGCATGCGATGCCACTCGATTCAATACACATATCGCTATGGAATCAACGCCTGCCGGATTGTGTGGTGAGAGGGATTTCTGTGCTTGTCTATTGTCGGCGTGAATCGATTGCCAGTTCCACGTTTTACGCATAGCGTAAGTTTTTTTCTGTTATTGCATTCGCTCTGCAATTGCGCCACGCACAATACTGTTCTGTGCGCCAGCGCCCTTTAACGCCAGGAACGACGGACCGGTGGCGACGGTTCAAAAGGTCACCCCGCCCTCACGCACCAAGGGCTGGCCAAGTTGCTAGACTTGTGCCGCTCACATCTTGCGTGTCATGGCTTCGCTTTTGGAAAGTCAGCACCGCGAGCGACGGTCTCGCCCGCCGTGAATTCTTGGCGCAGCTCTTCGAGCTTGGCCATCGCGCCCTCGAAGGCGTCGTTGCCCAGCAGCAGGTGGTGCGGCGGCTTGGCCGATGCAACCGCCGCAACGATGGCTTGGACAGCACGCACGGGGTCGCCAGGCTGTTTGCCGGACGATGCGCGCACCGCCAAGCGCACCTTGCCAGCAGTTTCTTGGTATTCCTCGATCGGGTGCTCACTCTCGTGGGCCGAGCGCCCGGCCCAGTCGGTGCGGAAGGCGCTCGGATTGACCACCATCACCTGAATGCCCAGCGGCTCAACCTCGCGCCGCAAGGCC